>JBFZCO010000001.1:0-2960 GCA_041307885.1 Burkholderiales bacterium
TTGGGCTGACTATCGAGTAGCTGGGCCATGCCTCGAACAAATGTCAATAATTTTCCTTCTTGCATCTTGATCTCCATCATGCTGAGTTTGACTGATCGGCGGCAAAAAGCCAATCAGGAAAAGCTTTGGGCTTTAGGGTAACGGTATCGACACACACAATATGTAGTAAGCCGCTAGCAATCAGTTCTGGATCAGAACTATCTTTCATTCGTGTAGCAGTTTGTTTGACGGTAATTTGGGTGCGCCCACGGCGTTCAATCACTTGATCAATGCTCAATAGATCATCCAAACGACCGGGTCGATGAAAGTTCATAGTGAGCTCACGAACTGGCAACAAAATTCCGAATTCATTAATGAGTTTGGTAGGGCTCAAGCCACGATCTTGCAACCATTGTGAACGGCTCCGTTCAAAGATTTCTAGATAACGCGCGTGGTATACAAAACCGGCTGCATCCGTATCGGAATAGCAGACGCGAAACAGAAAAGGGGTGCTGGCAGTATTGGTCATCAATTCTCTGATTGGGTTAATGTATTAAGAATCATATCGCGATGTGCTATTCCTGCCTCATCATAGATTTCGCCTACAGCTAAAAAGCCAAATTGTTCGTAAAAAGAAATCGCACTTAACTGGGCGTGGAGGATAAATGTTGTCAGGCCTTGATCGTGGCCTAGCTCAATTAAGCTTTGCAATATTTGCTTACCAATACCTTGACCGCGACTATTTTTTAACACCGCCATGCGCCCAATACGTCCCTCTTTTGAGTTCAGGGTGACTAGGCGTCCTGTGCCGACACATTGGGACTCTCGATAGGCAAGGGCGTGTAGAGCTTGAGGGTCAAATTCATCAAGCTCCATTGCTTCTGGAACCCCTTGTTCTTGAATAAAAACAGTTTCTCGAACAAAGTAGGCATCCATTCGGGCTTCTTGCCAGGGTTTAATCAAAACCATTCTATTCATAGCCCATATTCGTTATTCGGTATCGTAGTGCACTCAAATGTAGCAAAAATCGCTGGCAAAGGTCTAAGACGTTAGCCCTAGGGGTGATAAATAGGCCAATTCATGGGTACAATGAATTAAAATGTTCGCTCCCGAACATTTCTTTTAAACCTTTATTCAGGAGTTATTTTGAAGAAATCTTTACTTGCCTCATTAATAGCATCATTTGGCCTGTTAACTGCTGGTTCAGTATCAGCACAAGCTCCCGCAAAAATGTTGCCACTCGCAGCTGAAGCTGTTGTTCTCAGTGCAACCGTAGATTCTGTGGATGTCAAAAAACGCATTATTGTTTTGCGTGACCCAAATGGTAACTTGGCGCAGATGAATGTCGCTAAGCAAGTCAATGACTTGGATAAAGTAAAAAAGGGTGACTTATTCGTTGTTGAGCACGCTCAAGCGATTGCTGTTGGTTTAGTGGCTGCACCTAAAGATGCTAAGCCTGGCGTATCTGGTGTTCGTTCCGTTGTGATTTCTGGCAAAGGTTCTGCTAAACCATTTGAGGAAATTACGGATACTGTTTATGCAACAGTGAAGATTAGTACGATTGATGCAAAATCACGCGTAGTGACTTTTACATTGCCATCTGGCGAGAAGCAAAAAGTAAAAGTCGATCAAAGCGTTCTTGGTCTTGAGAAATTTAAGGCTGGCGATGATGTGATGGTTGAGTTTGTGGATGACACTGCTATTGGCTTTGTGACACCAAAGAAATAATCCAGAAGTTAGGATAGGTAGTATTAAAAAAGGCCCGCAATGCGGGCCTTTTCTTTTGCTTGCAAGCAGATCATTAGGCTTCTTTGGCAATCATCACATCTGAAGCCTTAATAATGGCCCAAGCCTCATCTCCAGCTTTGAGTTGCAGCTCATCAACTGCTTCATTGGTAATTGAAGCAGTAACAATATGACCGCCACCAATATCGAGTTTGACATGCGAGGTGGTCTGACCCATTTTGAGTTCAACTACTTTTCCTTGTAGTGTATTTCTAGCGCTCAGTTTGACTTTAAGTTCCATGATATGTCCTTTGTAAATTACGGCTTTGCATTAGGGAAAAAGAGTTGCTCGCCATTGATTTTGTACATCGCAATCACGTCCTGGCCATCTTTAGAGGTAATCCAGTCGATAAAGGTTTGACCGGCTGCTTTTTTAACGTGTGGAAACTTTGCTGGATTGACCAACATAATTCCATATTGATTAAAGAGCTTTGGATCACCTTGCACAAGAATCGCTAAATCACCACGATTTTTAAAGTTCAGCCAAGTAGCGCGATCCGCCAAGATATAGCCATTCATCGCAGAAGCGGTGTTCAGGGCAGGGCCCATGCCGGAGCCAGTTTCTTTATACCAAGTCATGCTTGGGGCAACTTGTATGCCAGCATCTTTCCAATAGCGTAATTCTGCAGCGTGGGTGCCACTCTTATCCCCACGAGAAACAAAGGGTGCTTTTGCTGCTGCAATTTTTTGGAAAGCCATTTGAATGTCTTTACCACCAGCCACTTTAGCGGGATCAGATTTGGGTCCAATTAATACAAAATCGTTATACATCACTTCATTGCGCTTATTGGCGTAGCCTTCTGCAACAAATTTATCTTCTGCTGCCTTGTCATGCACAAATACAACATCTGCATCACCACGACGACCAATATCTAATGCTTGACCTGTGCCAACGGCAACTACTTTCACATCGATGCCCGTTTTCATTTTGAAGATTGGCAACATAAACCCAAAGAGACCGGATTGCTCTGTCGAGGTGGTAGAAGACACGACGATACTTTTCTCTTGAGCACTTACGGGGCTACTCAATACTGTTAAGGTTGTCAATGCAACCGCGAGTATTCGATTCAATGTTAATTTCATAAGAGTTCGCTTCCTTAGCTAGGTTCGGTTAAGATTTGTCATATTACAAAACATGAATATGCAAAAAATTACATATGAGAATTCAGATTCGACCCACTCTAGTTTTTGGCAGT
>JBFZCO010000002.1:0-3362 GCA_041307885.1 Burkholderiales bacterium
TAACCGCCTTCTCTTTCTGCTACTGGCTCTTACGGGACCGGCCATCACTTGGGCAATTGATTTACAACCCAACGATATTGTTGCCCCTTTGCCAGATAAGAATTACCTGACATTAAGCTACCTCA
This sequence comes from Burkholderiales bacterium, assembly GCA_041307885.1. Taxonomy (GTDB): domain Bacteria; phylum Pseudomonadota; class Gammaproteobacteria; order Burkholderiales; family Burkholderiaceae; genus Polynucleobacter. Next base: position 126 of record JBFZCO010000002.1, read on the forward strand.
ATACCGAGAACACCACACGATATAGAAACGGCACAGCATTGCCAGGCAACCCCGTGATAGATACTCACACTGCAATACTCCGTGGTTCACGCACCTTCACCTTAGGCAGCTTACCTGCTGTGACTTATCTGCAACTGCCCTATGGAACCATTAGTCCTGAAAGCTCACTTGCGAGAGCGCCGGGCGATACAGGAATTGGTGATCTGAGTATAGCTACTGCAATTTGGCCTTACGCGAACAGAAATACCAGAACCTATTTGGGAATAGCGGGTTATTTAATTAGCCCTACTGGAAGTTACTCCAGTCAAAAAGCATTTAATCTTGGTGAAAATCGCTTTCGTACAGATTTACAAATGGGCTTTCAGACACCCATTACCAACAGTATTGACGGCATGATTGCAGTCGACACCATGTGGTTTGGTGGAAATAGCCAGTGCGCAGCAGCATGTGGACTTACTAGCAATGGCTCTCTCACCCAGAAGCCTCTTACAACAACTCAGCTTGGCCCCATCTATCGAATTAATGAGACATTTACCGTGGGAGCCACTTATTTTTATGTTGCAGGTGGATCAATATCGATCAACAACAATGATCAAAATAATGCTGTCAATACTCAACGATTTTTATTAAGCGGGCAAGCGTACACCTCTATCGGAAGAATTAGTTTGCAATATGGCCGTGATATGGAAATTAAAAATGGCTTTGTCCAAAATAGACTACTCATTGTTAGGCTAGCAAGAGAGTTTTAAAAAACTTACTTCAACGGTGGTAATGCCGCTCCGCATGCAGAGCAGTAACGATCTTCAGTTCCACAACCCTCACGCAAACAACCTAGACAAATACGATCTCCAGCAGCTCGATTTGATTTTCTAGAGTGGGACATTTCTGCAGTCACAATACCAGTAGGGACTGCTAGAGTTCCCCAACCCATCAACATCATGGCTGAAGCAATTAACTTACCCAAATCCGTTTGGGGAGTGATATCTCCAAACCCTACAGTCGTCATCGTTGTAATGGCCCAATAGATCGCCATCGGAATGCTAGTAAATCCGTGACTCGGTCCCTCTACAACATACATTAAGGTACCCATCACCATCACTACCATCAGTACTACCGACAGGAAGACTAATATCTTTCTCTTACTTGCTGCCATGGCATCAGCTAAATGCTGATACTCAGACATGTATTGGGTTAATTTAAATATACGGAAAATTCGAACTAAACGTAGGATTCGGACATCAATTAATGCATGCAACTCTGGGAATATTAGCGCTAAATAGGTTGGCAAAACAGCCAAAAGATCGATTGCCCCAAAAAAGCTAAATACATACTTCATTCGATTGGGGGCGCTATAGACCCTCAGCAAGTACTCTACAGTAAACAGAAGAGTGAAGATCCATTCAAAAAAAGAGAGTTCAGCGTGATATGTTTTTGAAATGGATTCAATGCTATCAAGCACCACCACCAATAATGAAAGCAAAATTGCATAAATCAAAAACTGATCAAAACGTAAACCCCAAGTGGTATCTGTACCAAAAATAATTGTTCTTAAATGCTGCTTTAGTGAAATATTATTTTTTGCCATAAAAGATTAACTCTTGTTTACTTTGTATTGAGTCCAGTATTTTTGCATTTCAATAAATAAAAAGGAGGCAGACCAGGTGATCAGAATGAGGCCTATGAGCGCCTCTACACCCATTAAATATCTCAAGTATCCCTCAGCCACAATTTCACCATAACCTAGTGTCGTAAAGGTAATAAATGATAAGTAGGCACAATCAAGCAAAACACCGTGACCTGATACTTGCCCCATTAGGCTGCCCATGACAGGAAATTGAAGTGTCACGAAGTAACCTACAGCAAATATCCAGATCTCTATGACGTGGGCTAAAAAGATCACGCCTACGCCTAGTAATACCTTAAACCGCGGGGCAATATGTGCAATCTTGGGAAGATATTTATCTAACTGAAACAAGACCTCATAGTGAAGCAAGATCGCAATGAGCGCCAATAAGGTATTGGCTATAAAAGCAAAGGTCAGCAACATAGTCGAATTATCCCCCATTTTTTCAGGGGGATAAACAGATCAACCGCCAATAACAGTATCGCCTTTTAACGCATCAACTCGCGCAAAGTACTTTTTTGCATAAGCCAATAACTGACCATCACTTGGATGATCAACAGTCTCAATTCCGACTACTTTCTCAGCAATGGTATGGTCATGCTTGGTAGCATGCTTCATGAGATCCAATTTAGCAGAGCCAGGGCCGACAATTAAAATCTCTTTCGACTCCATTACTGCCTGAATGACTTCATGCAAATAGTGTTCATCAGGAGCAACTCGCGCACCGCTAACTGAACCACTCTTATGATGTATATTTTTATGAGTTGATCTGGTTTTAATTACTTCGCTCTCACTCGCAGTAGGGTTGAAATAAATGACATGCGCTTCTTGGTGGTCAATCCAAATGACTGAGTGATTAAATGACATACATTCTCTTTCTAATTAAAAAAACGATAAATTCAAAGTAGGTTTCTTACGAAAATACTCAATCTAGGACAAGATCATGACTAAAAAGATGGACTGCTCCATCCACAATATGACCAGCCAAAATCTTCTTTTCTGCAATGGATAATAACTTCAGCTGGTGGTTATTAAATAATTTCAATGAATCACCTTCGACGCTATCAGCATCTAGATCCTGTAGGGCCTCATAGCTAAAGGTACATTGCAAGGGCTTACCCTGGTACTTTGCGGGATAAATCACATCCCCATTTTCCAAAACACTGGCAGGGCCAATAAATTCAAGATTCATGATGTAGCTCACTTTATTTAGAACGAAAAAAGACTGCCCCATTTTGACTCCATTTAGTAATGGAGTCTTGATATATATCAAATGCAGGCTTTCAACAGATTGCGTTGATGGTCTTTTGTCGACTAAATGCGCTATTCACACTCTATAGATCTAGAGTGCTGCGTACATTGCATTGGCAATGAGAAGCAATGGGGGTTTATTGAAATCCCCTACCCCTTAGTCCCCATCTCAAAGTTCGCCAGCTTCTCTAAGGCTTTGACCATGGCAGAGTGATCCCAGGCTTTACCGCCATGGGCAGTACAAGCATTAAAGAGCTCTTGGGCGGTCGCCGTATTGGGTAATGACACTCCGAGGGCTTTGGCACTACTGAGGGCTAAGCTTAAGTCTTTTTGGTGCAACTCAATCCTAAAGCCAGGATCAA
>JBFZCO010000003.1:0-6956 GCA_041307885.1 Burkholderiales bacterium
CTGAGATGTCAATGAAGAGTTGTTTCTTGCGCGGTTCTTTAGGAAAGTTTTGTGCCAAGCAAGCAGAGAACTGAAGCAGATCAACTTCTTTGTAATGCTTGCCATCAAAAGACAAGCGAGCTAATTGGGCCATTAATTCTTTGAGAATCTCATCATTGCTCAACTTGAGTGTCTGTACACCAGAGGCTTGGCGTTTCGCGATTAAGGTCTCAAAACCCGCAATGGCCTTCTTTGCACTGGTGTCCCATGAAAATAAAGGTGCTTGAATTTTGGCATGCGCTTGCATGCGCTCAATTAATTCAGGCTGAGATAAAAACTCAACTAATTTGGACGTAATGGACGGCGTAGAAAGAGGATCAAACAGAGCTTCTTCTAGATTAACCACCTCAGGCAAGCTAGAAGTATTGGATGAAATTACAGCAGCGCCACATTTCATGGCCTCTAAGGCGGGAAGACCAAAGCCTTCATGCCAAGATGGGAAGACAAATAACTTGCAGGTGTAATACAAGGTTTGTAATTCATCATCACTAATATATTCAGTGAAGATCACCTCATCGGCATTCATGCCTGATGCTTTGATTCCCTTGAGAAGGCTCAGATGCTCAGCACGATCAATGCGACCAGCCAGAACGAGCTGGTGGTTGGTGCGGATCTCTTTTGGGATCTGCGCATATGCTTCAAGCAAGCGAGTTAAATTCTTACGAGGATCAGCACCGCCGGTATAGAGAACAAAAGGGCGCGTGATCCCAAACTTCATCTTCAATGCAACAGGATCAGTTGCTGGTGCGCTATCGCAAAAGAAGGGTTCGGCAGCCGAGGAAATATTGACAATCTGCTCTGGAGAAAAGTCTAAGTGCTCTAAGCCTTCAGATCGGGAAAACTCAGAAATACTCAACAGTAGTGAGGCTTTCTTAAGATATTCCAGTTTTCTTAAGTAGTACGTAGCGTAGAAACGATCAACCTCTAAATACTCTTTAGGGTTTAGAAAGGGAATCAAGTCATAGAAAGAAATGCTGACTGGAGTTTGCGTATCAAACTTGGCAACACTGGTAACGGTATTGTCACCAAAGCCTTCGAATAGGCTGCTGATATGCACGATGTCTGGATGCAAGCTAGCAATAAAAGCTTCACGAACCAGCTCAGCACCTTCACGGCGTAAATCTGTTCCAGCCTGACACTCCATGACTGGACCTGGCGCATACCAAACGCGAATATTTTCAGGAGGCAATAGTCCTACGAATTGGCTTTTGATAAATTGCGTAGCATCTGGAAAGAGTCCATTTAAAACAATGAACACTTCATGCTCACCACGATTGCGAATAATGGCTTGTGCCAGTGAAGTGGTGTACCGGCCAATGCCTCTAAAGCGACTATTACTTTGCGCACCTTGTAGGTCGATCACAATCCGCATCAGTTAGCCTTTGCTTGTGAATGAGCGGCAGACTGTTTAAGCTGGGCATAGATTTCTTGGGCGTGTGTTGACAGTTGCTCTTGTGAGATGTCGAGTACGACAACTGGGCCGACCATCAGTGGCGAAAATTGATTGGTTGATGTTTGCTGTAAACGGCTGGCATAAAACTTTTTCAAAAAGTTATACATGCCGTATTTGCAAATAAAGAAATACACCTGGCGACGCAAGTAAGGATTTTTATCTAAAAAAGCCAAGCCATGCTTGAGGGTTTGCAATATGTGGCGCTTGAGGGCTTTTTTCATGGACTGTGCTGTATGGCGGGGCAATTTTGACTTGGCCCCAAGAAGCTGTACTTTAGTTATGGCATTGATTAATCAGAACCCCAATTATATTGGGTTTATTGGGCCAAAAAACCACCCAAAGCCGTTCCAAATCGGCCAAATGCCACTTTTGGGGCGCTAAGGCACTAGGCTTAGGAAGAGATACTCGAAAAAGATAATGAGGTGCAGTACACCTTGCAGCATGTTCGTTCTCCCAATGGCCAATGTCAGGGCGCCAATAAAGAGAGATAAATACATGAGGATCATGTTGAGGTTGCTAATCCCTAAGCTCAGAGGTAAATCAAACACGATAGCAATTGCAGCCACAGTAGGGATAGTTAAGCCAATGCTGGCTAAGGCAGAGCCAAGTGCTAAGTTCAAACTGCTTTGTAAGCGATTAGCCCTAGATGCTCGAACGGCAGCAAAGCTCTCAGGCAAAAGCACCAAAAGCGCAATGGCTATACCCACAATCGTTTTAGGTGCGCCTACTGCCTTGACTCCGGCTTCAATTGCAGGACTTAGTGCTTTGGCCAATGCGACAACAGCAACTAAGGAAACTAAGAGAAGCCCAGCACTGATTGCCGTTTTGAAATTAGTGGGTTTAGCAGCATGTACGCTGATATCCGTTTTATCTTCTTTAGATTCTGGAAGATAGTAATCGCGATGCGTCACAGTTTGGAAAAACAGGAATGCACCATACAGCACAAGGGAAGCGACTCCAGCAAAAGCCAATTGACTTACGCTAAAGGTGGGGCCTGGAGTGCTCACAGTCACCATGGGCATAACTAAAATGAAAGTCGCTAAAGCCGTTAGCACTGCCAGCGCCGAATTAGTACCCTCATTACGAAAAGACATCTCACGATGCTTCAGGCCGCCAACGAAAATACAAAGGCCAATGACACCGTTCATGATGATCATGATTGTTGCAAAGATAGCATCACGCGCGATAAATTCGGAACCTTCATTGCCCGCTAACATCATCGAAATGATGAGGGCTACTTCAATAATTGTGATGCTCAGAGCAAGTACTAATGTTCCAAAGGGCTCGCCAATCTTATGGGCGATTAGCTCGGCATGATGCACTGCTAAGAGCACCGCACCGATTAGGGCAGCACCAAGCAAAGCAATAACCCAGGTTTGACTTAGGAAGTGTGTCATCACGGCAATAAACGTTGCTCATTTCAATTGAAAAAGTAAGCTTGAAGCTAGCCCAAGGTCAGTATAAAAGGTTTGTATGAAACATTCATTTCGCTTGGACATGCTGTATTTGCCGAACTTTAGAGTTGGCTATTTCATCAATAGGAGCCATGAATGAGGCTATAAACCCAGAAACCCTTTCAAATCCTGAGATAATCATTTGAATACTTTTCATTTATCTTTTTAAAGGTGATCCCTATGTCTGACTTATCCCTGACTCAAATTCAAGAAATCCGTGCTGCAGTAATGGGCGCGGCTGCTAAAGTGCCTGGCACCCTTATTGGGATGGGCGTTTTATTTATCTTTTTGGGAATGATCGGAATTGCTGGCCAAACTCTATTTTCCTTCATCACCATTAATATATTGGGTGCCTTCTTAGTATTGGGCGGTGCCTTGCAGTTTGCGCATGCTCTTAAATCAACGGGTTGGAAGAGCGTTACGATTCAAGTGGTTTTGGCGATTCTCTATATTGCAGCTGGTTTTTATAGCTGGGCATTTCCTATTCCTGCGCTTGAGGCCATCACATTATGGCTTGCTGCTATTTTCTTTGTAACCGGTGGTTTACGTCTGATATCTGCATTTCAGCATCGTCACTTTAATGAGTGGTTTTGGTTGGTGCTTTCTTCGGCGATTTCTATTTTGATGGGCGTTTTAGTCATGAGTGGCTATCCAGAAAGTAGTTTATGGCTACCGGGATTACTCATTGCAATTGAATTGCTCTTGCAAGGCTGGTCAATGCTCTTTCTTGGCTTGGCCGCGCGTTCACTGACTAAGTAATAGCAAGCGGGGAATGTTTTAGACATTTAATTACTATGCCAATGAAAAAAACAGATCTCTATAAGAATCTAGCGCTGACAACAGCTCAGCGCATGAAAAATGCCGCCAAAGTCCCTAAGCCAGGAGCGGCTGATGATGTTGCCAAAAGTAAGAAGGAGCTTGCCAGTAGCAACCCCCTTCTTGCTTCCTTAATGGGTAAGACGAAATCGAAGTAAGTTTTTCATCGCAATCATTGAAGCAAAATAGCCCACTTTTTCTTATTGACTTACTGAAAGTCAGCGCTGCTCTGCTGATTATTTTGCATCACCTCTCAAACTATGGGCAAATTGCCTTAGATGCAAAACTGGCTTTACCAAGTGTGATGAATTTCTTGTTTGACTATGGCCGCTATGCAGTCCAAATATTTTTAGTGATGGCGGGTTACCTCGCAACCCAATCATTAACACGCTTTGCAGGTCAAGAATTTACGGCGAACAAGGCCTTGCGCATCATCATCAATCGGTATTTACGTTTATTTGCACCCTATACGGTGGCCTTAATATTGACCATCGGCTTTGCTTGGATTGCACGCTTTTGGGTGAATGATGAATTTGTTGGTGAAACAGAAACCCTAGGTCAATTTATCGCCCACTTATTTTTCTTACAAGGAATTTTAGGTCTGGATTCTATTTCGGCTGGCGTTTGGTACGTCGCAATTGATTGGCAACTGTACTCAGTTTTGGCAATACTGCTGATGTCCTTTTCATCTTATCAAGCGTTAATTTGGTTGCTCAGCATTGTGGCTATCAGCTCTTTACTGTATTTCAATCGCCTAGGCGAGTATGAGGCTTACTTTATTTACTTTATTGGCTCATACAGCCTTGGGATGCTTGCCTATCTTGGAAAAAACTATAGCGAACCCAAGCTGCGCGTATTGGCAAAAATATTATTAATGCTAATCGGTGTCGTGATCGCTATTTCTTCCCTGCAAGAGTTTTGGCCTCGTAACGTATTGGCCTGGTTTGTAGCGCTCACCTTATTGCTCTGGGGCAATGCCCAATACCCACACATTCAATCTAAGCTGAAAAATGAGATGCTTTGTTTTATTAAATGGGGAAGTGAGCGCTCTTATTGCGCATTTCTGATCCACTTTGCATTTATTCTGTTAGCTAATACGATTTATATTGCCTCTGGAATATATGCGCAGGCAAATGGCTTAATTGCAATTGGTTTTATGTTTTGCGTCATGATTTGCAGCGTGATTACTGCAAACTACCTTTACAGATGGGTTGAATTACCATCAACCAGGCTTAAAGTCTAAGCTTGCTTCAAATTCCCATATCTTTTAGAACACGAAAAATTTCACGATAGGCTTTAGGAGGCTTATTTGTTTCTTTTTCTTTGCGTGCATTCCGAATGAGGGTGCGCATGTTCTGGATATCCATATCAGGATATTGCTCAATCATCTTTGTAAAAGCTTCATCATGCGCAACGAGTCGGTCACGATAAGCCTCTAGTTGATGTAATTTAGCTGTCTCTGCTTTGCTGACACCTTGAATGGCGTCTAAACGTTTTTGAATGGCCTCAAGTTCTGCTTCATCTAAAAAGCGCATCAGCTTACCGAGATACTGCTTATGGCGACGAATAGCCTCAAAACTTTTGATTTTATTAGTTTCTGCAATGGCAGCTTTAATAGCCTCATCTAAAGGTATGGTCTTAAGAGCATCACTACTTAAAGCTGCCAAAACTTCAGCTAGCTTTTGACGTTCGGTCATTTGCCGTTTTAACTCAGACTTGCTTGGGCCTTCATCAAGATCTTCTTTCTTGGGGGTCCGGTTCTTTTCATTGACATGCATTGGACTATTTTAGACGCTATTGAGTCTGTGATCGGCGGGATATGGCCTTAGCTCAGTTTTTGTTTGAATTAGGGTCATATGGTAAATAATGAGCGTACTATTTAATACACCCCAAGATAGCGCTATGCACCAAACCCCTACGCCCGATACATACGATTACATCATCATTGGTGCAGGCAGCGCAGGTTGCATGCTAGCTAAGCGGTTGACTGAGAATTCATCAAAACGCGTACTTCTGATTGAAGCAGGGAGAAGCGATAACTATATTTGGATTCATATACCAGTGGGATATTTATATTGCATTGACAACCCACGAGCCGATTGGTGTTTTAAAACTGAGGCAGAAAAAGGCTTGAATGGTCGCTCTTTACTTTACCCGCGTGGAAAGGTATTGGGTGGCTGCTCCTCTATTAACGGCATGATTTATATGCGGGGTCAAGCAGGGGATTATGCCAATTGGGTAAGTGCTACAGGTGATGATTCTTGGTCTTGGGAAAATGCATTGCGGCGCTATAAATCCTTTGAGGATTACTACGGCCATGCAGATCAATGGCACGGTAAGGGTGGTGAATGGACTGTATCTCGGCAACGTTTACGTTGGCCGATCATGGAAGTATTTAAGCAGGCAGCCATTGAAGCAGGCATACCTCCTTCGGATGATTTCAATCGAGGGGATAACTTTGGCGTGGGATATTTTGATGTGAGTCAGCGCAAAGGTTGGCGACTGAATACTGCGCAAGCATTCCTGAGTGATGCTACTAAACGCCCTAATTTAACGGTTTTAACGCAGACCCTAGTGAATAAGTTACTGATCGATCCAGTCAGTAAAAATTGTTATGGCGTGCAGTTTATCCGCGATGGTCAATCGCAGGAAGCGCATTGCACGAAGACTCAACAGGGCGAAGTGATTCTTAGTGCTGGCTCGATTGGCAGCGTACAGATTCTGGAGCGCTCGGGCATCGGTTCGGCGGCCCATCTGAGTAAGCTGGGTATTCCTGTTGAAGTAGATCTGCCGGGCGTGGGTGAAAACTTGCAGGATCATTTGCAATTGCGCATGATTTATAAAGTTCACGGCATTAAAACATTGAACACTACCTCTAACTCCATATTTGGAAAATTGAAAATTGGTATGGAATATGTTTTCAAGCGCAGTGGCCCTATGTCGATGGCGCCTTCACAACTGGGGGCTTTTGCATACAGCTCACCAGAGCAAACCTCAGCTAATGTGGAATATCACGTTCAACCTCTTTCACTAGAAAAGTTTGGCGAGGATTTGCACTCCTTTAATGCCATTACTGCAAGTGTATGCAATTTGAGACCAACATCCCGTGGCAGCGTTCACATCAATTCTTGCGATCCCCTGGAGCCACCAGTCATTACTCCTCATTATTTATCTACCGATGAAGATCGCAAGGT
>JBFZCO010000004.1:0-6319 GCA_041307885.1 Burkholderiales bacterium
ATCTTGGGACAAAACGACATCTTATTTGAGCGTGCGCAAAAGACCATTCCTGGGGGAGTGAATTCTCCAGTGCGAGCCTTTCGTCAAGTGGGTGGCACCCCTCGTTTTGTCACTAGGGCAAAGGGCCCTTATTTTTGGGATGCTGATGATAAGCGCTACATTGATTTAATTATGTCTTGGGGCCCAATGATTGCAGGCCATGCAAATCCAGAGATAGTTGAAGCCGTAAAACGTGCTGCGGAAACCAGTTTTAGTTATGGCGCTCCGACAGAAGGCGAAGTGGAGTTGGCAGAGCGAATTTGCCAAATCATGCCTAGTGTTGAGCAGGTACGGATGGTATCGAGCGGTACCGAAGCAACCATGAGTGCTTTACGTCTTGCCCGGGGCTATACCGGTCGAGATCTCATTATTAAGTTTGAGGGCTGTTACCACGGCCATGCAGATAGTTTGTTGGTGAAGGCGGGATCTGGACTACTCACTTTTGCAGACTCCACTCAAAACGCTCCTTCTTCTGGAGGTGTTCCACATGACTTGGTAAAGCACACTTTGGTTTTGCCATATAACGATGTAACGGCAATTGAAGAAGTGTTTGCTAAACAAGGCAATCAAATTGCTGCTGTGATTTTGGAGCCAATTGCTGGCAATATGAATCTCATTAAACCTTCAAAAGCTTTTTTGAAGGCGATGCGTGAACTGACTAGTCAATACGGCAGTGTGTTGATCTACGATGAGGTAATGACAGGTTTTAGAGTAGCCTTAGGGGGCGCTCAGTCTTTACAGGGAATTACTCCTGACCTCACCTGCCTTGGTAAGGTAATGGGTGGAGGCATGCCAATGGCAGCCTTTGGAGGTAAAAAAGAAATTATGTCTAAGTTGGCCCCCCTGGGAAACGTTTATCAGGCAGGCACCTTATCGGGCAATCCTGTTGCAGTTGCAGCGGGATTAAAGACGCTAGAAATTATTTCGCGGCCAAGATTTTATGAGTCTCTCACGGAGCAAACAGAAAAGCTCATGACTGGACTTAAGCAGGCAGCCGATGCTGCTGGGGTGCCATTTGCAGTGGATAGCGTGGGCGGAATGTTTGGTTTTTATTTTGCTGAGCAGATTCCTACTTCATTCGAGGCAGTAACAAAAACCAATATCGAGGCATTTAAAAAGTTTTTTCATTTGATGCTTGATCAGGGTGTGTATCTTGCCCCCTCTGCCTATGAGGCTGGCTTTACGTCGATTACGCATGATGATGCTGTTGTGAACGAGATTATTACCGCTGCTCAAAACGCATTTAAGAAGCTGTAAAAGTAATTAGTTAACTGCTCTTACATTCTGAGTGGATGGTCATAGCCAGCCACTTGAATGATTTCAAGATCGCTACGGGCCTTACCGGATTCTGGAACCTCCATGGCAGTGAGCTTTCCACCCCAAACGCACCCAGTATCAAGTCCAATAACATTTTTCTCACGCAATAGACCTAGAGTTGACCAATGCCCGAAGAAGATGAGCGTATCTTGGGTTTTTCTCTTGGGTGTCTTAAACCAGGGAATATAACCTTTAGGACCTTTTTCAAAACCTTCTTTGCTCTCAAACTCCATCGCGCCAGTTGGTGTGCAAAAACGAATGCGAGTCAATGTATTCGTAATCACACGTAAACGCTCGAAGCCCTTTAACGAATTACTCCACTTGTTGGGAGTATTACCGTACATATTTGCTAAAAATTCTCGATAATTTTTTTTACGCAAGACTTTTTCTACTTCTTGCGCGTACTCAATAGTTTGTTCTAGATTCCATTGGGGGAGAACTCCTGCATGAACAGCAAGCACTTTTCCATTGCTAAGAGCCATTGGTCTATGACGTAACCAATCCATTAGCTCTACTCTATCTGGCGCATCAAGAATGGCTTGAACGGTATCTAAACCCTTTGTTTTTCGAATGCCTGCATCAACGGCTAGTAAATGGAGGTCGTGATTACCTAGTAAACATTCAATCCGTTTGTCTTCCTGCAATCTCTTGAGTTGGCGTAAGGTCCCTAAGGAATCTGGACCGCGATTGACGAGGTCGCCTAGAAAAATCATCTTTGACTTGGTGGGAAGTTTTTTGATGAGGGTCTTAAGAGACGGCGCACATCCTTGAATATCCCCAACGGCATAGATTTTGCTCATACCCTATCTTAATCTGAATATCAATCGATGTGATAGTAGTGCTGTAATTGGGAGTGCATACTTTAGACAGCTGTCGTTTGAGAATCTACTTTTTTCACTACGCTGTAGCGCACTAAAGTCTTTTTACGCGCTTCATCATGGTTGACAATCGGCATGGGGTAGTCTTTGCCAAGTAGAATGCCGGCAGCCTCTAGTTCAAGATGGCCAGATTCCCAAGGCGCATGAATTGATTTTTTTGAAAGCTTACCAAGCACAGGAAGATAGCGGCGAATAAATTTACCCTCTGGATCAAATTTTTGTGACTGCGTGATGGGGTTAAAGATCCTAAAGTAGGGTTGCGCATCACATCCCGAAGAGGAGGCCCATTGCCAACCACCATTATTAGAAGAAAGTTCGAAATCATTTAGGTGCTGTGCAAAGTAGGCCTCACCCCAACGCCAATCTATTCCTAAATCTTTTGTCAGAAAACTGGCTACGACCATGCGTAGACGGTTGTGCATGTAACCACTTTGGTTGAGTTGGTGCATAGCCGCATCCACTAGTGGGTAACCTGTTTTACCTTCACACCATGCTTTAAACAACTTCTGTGCTTGAGGGCCACTCTCCCATTGAATTTGATCATAATCAGGCTTAAATGCTGCGCCTTCGGCCAGCCTAGGGTGGTTGGCGAGGATCATGAAATAAAAATCGCGCCAAATTAATTCACTTAACCAAATGGTAGCGCCCATACTACCCAAAAGCATACGCCGATGCGCTTCTCTTGCTAAACCACGAATAGAGAGCATGCCAAACCGCAAGTGGGTTGAGAGGTAGCTGACACCTTTAATGGCAGGAAAGTCTCTACCAATTTGATATTGATCAATGCGGGTAAGAAAGTCCTCTAAAAATTGCTGTCCTGCTTCAGACCCTGGGGGAAGATAGGTTTCAATACCCGTAGGACAAAAGCCCATGGACTCTAGGCTAGGTAATGGTGCCTCCAAAGCCTTGGGAATTTGGGCAAACTGACCTTTCTGAGGAGTGCAGTCGTACGCCGCCAAATCTTTTTCTTGCAGGGTTTTTAACCAGCTATTTTTATACGGGGTAAAAATGGAAAACACTGTATTTGAATTGGTGAGAATTTCTTTTTTCTCAAATATGACCTGGTCTTTAAATGTCTCAAATCCGATTCCAGATTGTGCTAGCTCCGCTTTGATAGTCTCATCGCGAGCAATTGCCAATGGTTCATAGTCATGATTGGTATAAACAGTTTCTACAGCAAGAGTCCGAGCAATTTGTGGAATGCATTCCGAGGGCTTGCCAAATTGGACAATTAGTCCGCCACCTTGTTGGCGTAAAACCGTATCTATCTGTTGTAAGCCCTGCCAAATAAAATCAACGCGACGATCATGGGTGAGATTGTCATCTTTCATGCCACTCGTTTTGAGAGGCTCTAAGATTTCTGTATCAAAAATAAAGGTCAGCCAAACTTGTGCATGATTTTTCAGTGCATGATGAAGTGCGGTATTGTCATATAGTCGAAGGTCGCGACGGAGCCATACAAGTGCTTTTTCCATAACCCCTATATTAGGGCCTATTGCTTGATCTTGCTGGGCTAGTGGGTAATCCTGAGGTTCAGTAGATCAAGCTTGGTATTCTCTTTACCTATGGATACTTTATTTTTTATTTCTTCCAAAATCGTACAGTTTTGTATTGAGCCCTTAAATTGGGTAGTCCTATTCCTCCTCTTAGGCCTCTTGTTTCTAGGTTTGAGAAAACCCCATTTATGTAAACGCTTCCTCATCTTGGCATTAGCAGATTTACTTTTGGTCGGCTGGCTGCCAAGCTCGGGCATCTTTTTGAGAGCTCTAGAGAATGCTACCCCACCATTGAATCGGGCGCAAATTGCAACTGCGGATATCGGCGGTATATTGATTTTGGGGGGAGCGATTGAGGCTGGGGAAATTACCATTGATCGTGGTGAGGTATCTATCGGCGCTGCAGCAGAACGCGTTACCAAAGCCTTTGAGTTGATTCGTCAGCATCCTGACTTGCCATTTATTTTTAGCGGTTTTTCAGGCAGCCTATCGCACCGGGGTATTTCGGAAGCAGATGCATTTAAGCGCTTAGTTGCAGAGCAAGGCCTGCCAGAAGAGTTGGCTCATTATGAGAACCAATCACGCAATACCTACGAAAATGTTCTATTCATGAAGCCACTCATGAATGAATTTGGTCGTAAGAATGCAGACGGAACAAATAAGCCATGGCTATTGATTACTTCCGCGAGCCATATGTACCGGTCGGTAAAGATTTTCCAAAAACAGGGCATCGAGGTTATCCCATTACCAGTCGACTATCAGACGGGGAATCGCTTAAATTGGGGCTCTTTTGACCTGATTCGGGGGGCTCAGCAGTGGAGCAACTTGCTTCATGAGCTAGTTGGATTGCTAGCTTATCGGATTACCGGAAAGATCTAGTAATTCGGTAAAATAAACCTACATGAGCAAGGCTAAAAAAGCCCCTGTGGGTCAATCTGCGTTACCCACCCAAGTCTCCGGTAACGGGTCTGCCATCTCCTATTCTGCTGACCATCTTGCTAACCAATTCTTGATTGCCATGCCCGGTATGGTCGATCCTAACTTTGCTGGATCGGTTATTTATCTGTTTGAGCATACTGAGCGTGGTGCTATGGGTTTAGTAGTGAATCGGCCAACTGAAGTGGATTTGGCAACTTTGTTTGACAAGATTGACTTGAAGTTGGAGATGCTCCCCTTGTCAGCTCAACTAGTCTATTTCGGTGGTCCAGTACAAATTGAGCGCGGCTTTGTACTGCACGAGCCAACTGACGTTGGAACATATAGCTCCTCTCTGGCTGTGCCCGGAGGATTAACAATGACAACCTCTAAAGATGTTTTGGAAGCCTTAGCAGCAGGTAATGGGCCAGCAAAGTTTCTGATGACGCTTGGCTATGCTGGCTGGAGTGCTGGTCAGCTCGAAGATGAAATTGCCTTAAACGGTTGGATGAATGTGCCGCTATCGCGAGAGCAGATGAGTGAAATCATTTTTGAGACGCCATCTAGTCAGAGGTATGAGCGCACTATGAGTCATCTAGGATTTGATCCCTCTCATTTGTCTGGTGAGGCAGGGCATGCGTAAGGGATATCAATGACTGATTTAACAGTGATGGCGTTTGATTACGGTATGCGTAGAATCGGCGTCGCAGTTGGAAACACCATGACTAAGTTAGGTCAGCCAGTCAAAACGATCTCAGAAGCAAATAGTGATGTTCGATTTAAAGTCATTGAGGCGCTGATCTCAGAATGGCAACCGAGTCGCTTGGTAGTGGGCTTACCTTGCCACCCAGACGGTGCTGAGCATGAAATGAGTCAAAAGGCACGTCGTTTTGGTAATCAGCTAAGCGGAAGATTTCAGTTGCCCGTAGATTGGGTGGATGAGCGCTATAGCTCGGCAGTTTTGGAGGGCGATGCTGACATGCGAGACAATTTGGATGCAAAGTCTGCAGCCTTGATTTTGGAGCAGTACTTTCTTGAAAAAAACGGGATTAGTTGAGATGAATGCAGAGCAGTCCTATTTGAAATTACTGGAAGTCATTCAGCAACGTAAAGAGGCTAATGAAATCTTTGAATTAGCTGGCTTGGCTATGGGTGGTGCTTGGATCGCAGAGCGATTAGCAAGAGATCTCCAGCTTCCCCACTATGGTGTGATTAATGTTGCTTTTCATCGTGACGACTATGCTGAAAAGGGCATGACTGCTTTAAGAACAGCAAGTACGATGTCAACCCATCTTCCCTTTGAAGTTAGCGGGGCAAAAATTATTTTGCTTGATGATGTGTTACTTACTGGCCGCACAGTTCGGGCTGCCCTAAATGAGTTATTTGATTTTGGTCGGCCAGCCTCTGTTGAGCTGATGGTTTTAGCAGATCGAGAAAATCGTGAACTACCTATCGCTGCAAATTTTATTGGGGAAAAGGTCACTATTGCCGATCACCAAATTTTGGTCCTAGAGAAAGATGATGCTGGTAAGTTCAGCTTCCAGTTAGAGGATCGTGAATAATGACTGATGTGAACAAAGCAATTATTAGTCCAGTAAATCAATTTAACTCTGCGGGAGAATTAACCCATTTATTGACTCTGGAAGGCTTACCTAAGGAGCAAATCCTACATAT
>JBFZCO010000005.1:0-5799 GCA_041307885.1 Burkholderiales bacterium
GTGCGTGCGCAGAAATTGAACCGTTATTAATGATTCTGCCACCTTGGGGTGATTGCGCCTTCATCATACGGATCGCTTCTTGGGAGCATAAAAAAGCACCACAAAGGTTTGCATTTACTACGTTCATCCATTGTTCGTAGCTCAACTCCTCCATAGGAATTGCTGGGGCACCCATACCTGCGTTATTAAAGAGCACATCAATGCGCCCAAAGCGATTTTGGATTGAGGAAAACAACTTTTTTACATCTGCAGGTATACCAACATCACAAGTACTAGCCAAACAGTTTTCACTAGTGCCACCAATTTCTTGAATTGCTCGATCTAATTTATCTTGATTTCTACCGGTAAGCACCACGTGAAATCCGCCTTGAAGAAGGGCTTTAGCAGCGGCCTTACCTATTCCGGTGCCGGCCCCAGTGACTAGGGCAACTTTAGTATTTGGTGAGCTCATAGCGAGGTTTACTCCATGTTGTTTTACTGAGGATAATGTCGTGTGATTCTACTACCCCATCTATTTCCTCGGGGCATAATGACAAGAACAGTTTATTCCTCAGTAATCTCATGCGTAAATTAATCTATAACCCTCTAGCTATTGGCGCAGCTTTTCTCGCATTAGTTGCTATCTTGTTCGCCACGTTATGGGTACTAGTTCCTCCCCCGCCAAGATCGATTGAGCTTGCAACGGGTTTTCCCACAGGCCTTTATCAAAAGTTTGGCGAAAAACTTCAAAGTGAATTAGCTGAGGCGGGCATCTCTTTGCAGTTGAGAACAACTGGCGGTTCTGCTGATAATTTAGCTTTAATCAGTGATCCTCATTCAGGTGTTGATTTAGCCATCATCCAAGGTGGTGTTGCTGATATTGCTCAACATCCTCATCTGGTTTCGTTAGCGGGGCTCTTTTATGAGCCGATGTGGGTGTGGTACCGCGAGTCTGCTTTTAAGAATGAGGGCGGTAAGTTAGGTTTGTTAACTCAATTGCGAGGCAAGCGCGTTTCTATTGGTAATGAAGGTAGCGGTACCTTCACTTTAAGCTCTGAGCTACTAAAGGCAACTGGTTTTAAAAGTGGTGATCTGATTATCGAGAAATTAATGCCAAAGGAAGCCCTCGAGAAATTTAGAAAAGGCGAATTGGATGCCGTCTTTTTGGTAAGCGCTCCTGAAGCGCCTATTCTGAAAGGTTTCTATGAAACGCCTGGAATTCGTTTAATGAGCTTTGAGCAAGCAGATGCTTATACAAACTTATTTCCTTATCTTTCTAAGGTAAGCGTTCCACGTGGCATAGTGAGTATTGAACATGATATGCCTAAACAAAATATTCAAGTACTTGCTGTTACTGCTACCTTAGTCGGTAAAGCACACATTAGTCCTGCTTTAGTAACTCTGCTTCTAGGGGATACCTACGATGTTTTAAAGTCATATGTCTATCTGCAAAAACCGGGAGATTTTCCATCAGGAGTGGGGCTTGATTTTCCCTTACATGTCGATGCTGAAATCTATTTAAAAGATGGGCCATCTTTTTTGTATCGCCACCTTCCGTTCTGGACCGCAGTCTGGATTGGTCGATTTGCTAAGATTGTGATCCCTTTATTGGTCATCTTAATTCCGTTATTGACTTATATTCCAGCTGCTAAAAATGTATTACTACGCTTAAAGTTCTCCCAGATATATGAAGAGCTCAAGATGATTGAGAAAAATGCGACGAATCCAAGCCTCAAAGATAAAAACTATAGGGACTTGGCGGATATTGAGCGAAGGGTTAGTAATATCAAGGTTTCCCTGCTTGATACTAAAGAGTTGTATGATCTAAAAGGGCATGTAGGTGAGGTGCGTAGTCGATTAAATTTATCGTCGTAAATCTTTGTCTATACCGTTGCCAGAAAATATCTCAATGACACTTCCAAGCCTATCTCCAGAACTGACACCTGCTAGTCAATTAACGGCATCATTAAAGGAAAAAGGTTTTGCAATTATTTCAGCGGAAGATGTTGCACAAATTGCTGGAGTACCGCTTCAGCAATTATTAGATCTTTCCCAGTTTTGGGAAGACTTGCCAAGGGATCCATATTTAAAGGATGGTGGTAGATATCGTTTTCGAAGGCACTCCAGTTACGAAATTGCCCGTGAATCTGTGAAGATTGTTCCACATCGAGCGCATTGGCAATCAGTCGATTACAACGCGCTTCATGGAGGTATTGAGCGATGGTTTGTACCTTCTCAAGCTAGACTAACCGATAACTCTGCTTGGCAGTCTCTTTTGCTGGGGCTTGCAGATATTCTCAGTGAGCTTAAGCCAGTAAATACTTGGTTTGTGGAAGCACATCAATTCCGTATCGACACTACCGATGGTATTGGTCGGCCAACCCCGGAAGGCGCACATCGTGATGGCGTTGATTTTGTAGCTGTTTTTTTGTTAAACCGCGTTGGCATTAAGGGTGGTGAAACTCGAATATTCGAGGCCAGTGGCTCAACTGGCTTGAGGTTTACGCTAGCCCAGCCGTGGTCATTATTATTGATGAATGATGCCAGAATGATTCATGAATCCACCCCGATACAACCAGTCGGATCACATGGTTATCGAGATACTCTAGTCCTTACTTACCGTTCTGGTGGATTTCAGGACTCGCCTGGGCGCAGTCAACAGTAAATCGGCTTACTGATGCTGGGCGAGTAGAATGACTTATCGAATTTGGTAAGCCCCTATGCGTTTTAAATCTCCTGGTTACACACCACTCATGCTGATGGCGCAAACTTGTGCCCTCTTAGGTTTTGCATGTTATGCCGTAGTGCTAACGACTTTGCAAGACGAGTGGCATCTGAGTAATTTGCAATCTGGCTTAATTGCAAGTGCCTTCTTTTTTGGTTATATGTTGGCCGTACCTTTAGCAACAGCCCTTACCGATCGTATAGATGCCAAAAAGGTATATGTTATTGGCGGACTATCAGCCACTTTTGGGCTTTTGGGAATGGGTCTGTTTGCCTATAACTTTTGGACCGCATTGGTTTTTATGGCTTTAAATGGTGCTGGCTTAGCTGGCACCTATATGCCGGGATTAAAAATATTATCTGATCGGATTAAAACGGGCGAGCTAACCAGACATATTGCTTTTTACACAGCATTTTTCGGAATCGGTACTGGCTTTTCTTATCTGTGCTCAGGTTGGATCCTAAGTGCTTTAGGCTGGCGCTATGTATTTGGTTTGATTGCACTTGGTCCATTCACAGCTCTAATGATTGTGTTGATATTGATACCTGCCCTATCTCATGAGAAGTGGCATGGTCCTATGCAAATTCGAGTGCGTGATATTTTTCCGCTTGATAAGTGGCGTTTAGTTTTACAAGACAAGACTGCTTCGGGATTTATTTTTGGCTATACCGTCCACTCCTTAGAGTTATTTGCATCACGTAGTTGGATTGTGGCTTTTTTTGGGTTTTGTGCAGTTGTTTCCGGGGAGCCATTTTGGTTGATGACGACAACATTGGCAGGGCTGATTAACTTCTTTGGGGTGCCCGCGTCAATATTGGGCAATGAAGTTGCGCTGAGGGTAGGCCGTCAAAAATGGATTTTCTTCGTGATGATTACGAGCGCTATCTTTGGCGTTGCTTTGGCATTATCTACAGGACAAGCTTGGTGGCTTATTATTCTTTTAGCTATCGGTCACGCCATTTTTATTATGGCTGACTCGGCAACATTGACTGCCGGCTTAGTAATTAGCGCACAAGAAAATATCAAAGGTGCCGCAATGGGATTGCACTCTTTAATGGGTTTTGGCGGAGGTCTTCTAGGACCAGCTATCTTCGGCTATGTCATGGACATCACTGGATCGCGAGAAACGCAAGCCTCTTGGGTATGGGCTTATGCAGCAGTAGTGATCTGGGGTGTTTTCTTTGTAATCTATGAACGCCGTAGAGGTTGGGTTAATAAATCACTGAAATCTCATTAGTAGTGATTCATGAGTTCATCAACTGATCATCTTCAAAGTAATAGCTGCTATCACTGCGGTAGTTTTATTCTGCCTCATGATTCTTATGAGCTTGTCTTGGGTGGGCAAGCTCGAAAATTCTGTTGCGCTGGTTGCATGGCAGTTGCACAAACTATTCACGGGGAAGGCTTAGAAGTCTTTTATGCACGTAGAGCTCAATCGAGTGATAAGCCTGCTGCCTATTTAGCGTCAAATCAAATCCCCGAAAGTCTCACTCCTTATGATGACCCCTCTTTATTGGGCCGCTATACACGCCCTAGTGGGGAAGAGGGCAATTTAGAAACTACCTTACGTCTTGAAAAGATTCGATGCGCTGCTTGCGTTTGGTTGTGTGAACAGCACTTACGCCGTATACCTGGGGTTAAAGATGTGCAAATTAACTATGTCAGTCAAAAAGTAAAAGCAGAGTTTTCTCCAGAGCAAACAAGCTTGGCGCGTTTGCTGTTTGAGGTGGAGAGAATAGGTTATGAGGCCTGGCCTTTTGAGCCATCCTTATCTATCGAGAAATCTAAAAAGGAGCGTCGACAGCTACTCACGAGATTGGGTGTAGCAATGCTTGGAATGATGCAAGTAATGATGTATGCATGGCCAAGTTATGTTGGTGATAGTGACATCACTTCTGAATATGACTTGTTATTAGGTTGGACAAGCTGGGTGTTAACTGTTCCGGTGATGGTCTATTCTGCAGGGCCTATTTTTCAAGCTGCGTGGCGTAGTGTGATGTCATTTCGTCAAACGCATATGTTGGGTATGGATGTTCCGATTGCGCTTGCTTTAGCGCTGGCATTTTTTGCTGGTACGATCAATTTAACAATGGGATCTGGTGAGGGCTATTTTGATTCCATCACCATGTTTATCGCTTTTATTTTGGCCGCACGCTATGTGGAGTTATTAGCAAGGCAAGATGCTCAGGGTGGAGCAGAGGCTTTGGCAAAACAGTTACCGGCAACTTGTGAGCGGATGCCAGGTTATCCCTCTTCTGCACAGGTTGAGATTGTGCCCGTAGTGAAATGTAATCCCGGAGAAGTGCTGCGTGTTCCTCCAGGTGACGTTGTGCCAGCAGATGGCGTATTGATCGAATATGAGAGCGCATTAGATGAATCCCTACTTACTGGTGAGTCTAAGCCAGTAGATAAAAAAGTGGGTGATCGGCTTTATGCAGGAACGCATAATATTCTTAATCCCTTGCTAATGAGAATTGAAGCAGTTGGTCAATCGACGCGTATTGCAGGTATCGCATCTTTATTGGATCAGGCATTACAAGCAAAGCCTTTGATGGTGAGTCTGGCAGAGAAGTGGACTGGATATTTTGTTGGATTTTTATTGGTGGTGGCTTTTCTTTCATCTGCTATCTGGTGGTATCTAGATCCTGCTAGAGCATGGACTGTATTGGTTTCTGTATTGGTAGCAAGCTGCCCATGCGCTTTATCTCTCGCCGTGCCAACGGCTATGGCTGCAGCTCAAGGTGCAGTGACAAAATTGGGTTTATTGATTATCCGTGGGCATGTCTTAGAAGGTTTAGTTAAAGCCACCGATTTGGTGCTCGATAAAACGGGAACGCTAACCATTGGCCAGCCTGAACTTACAGAAATTCGGAATATTCGCCAAGGCTTTTCCAGGGAGACTGTTTTAAGTTTGGCCGCTGCTATGGAGTCAGGGCAAAAACATCCCCTGGCACTATCTTTGTTACGCGCTGCGGAAAAAGAAAATATTTCTCTACAGGTACTGGCGGAGCCTATTTCAAATCAATTGGGCAAAGGCCTAAGTTCTGGTGTTTATAAATTGGGTAGTGCAGGTTGGCTTGGGGTTGTGCAAACTC
>JBFZCO010000006.1:0-4945 GCA_041307885.1 Burkholderiales bacterium
GACGGCGGCATTGAGGCTCGTTTTGAATCTCCAGAAAGCAAGTTGCTTGGCTTTGCACTCCTTGGAAGCGCGACAGCCCAGCGTGCAGCACTTACTAAAGAGCTCGCTCCAATGCTTTAGAAGTTGATTAACTCACTTTTGCGTACTGGAGCGAAAGAAATAAAAAAGGCCCATCGATGAGGGCCTTTTACTTTTCTCATCATCAAGATCACGAGATCATGACAAACCATGTCGCGTTATGTGATTGAGCAACCATCAGGAACAACATCGGAATAGAGAGCATGGTGTTAAAGCGGGAAACCAACATCGCAAAACGGGCTGATTTTGCCTTAATCTCTGGCTCAGCAGGAACAATACCAAGTGCGCGCTTTTGATTTGGCCAAATAATGAACCACACATTAAATGCCATAAATAAAGCAATCCACATGCCTAGACCAATTGCACGAAATGGTGGCTGCAAAGTAAAGGCTTGGTGAGCATAGCCATTTAATACCGCAAGAATCACTCCGCTTACTACGGTGATCAAAGCAGACCACCGAAACCAAAACAAAGCCGTGGGGGCAATCACCTTAGCTATAGCTGGTTTTTGCTCATCAGGGATTTTGGACATTGACGGTATCTGGACAAAGTTGAAGTACCAAAGCAAACCCAGCCACATCACACCAACCATTACATGAATCCAGCGAAACAGAAAAGGCAGCTCAAGAGAGCCAAAGTTCGCACCCAGAAACAACAGAATTAAAACTAGGAGCGCAAAGCCTGCGAAGACGGTGCGCCCCAAGGAAGTAAAAATGGATGACATCAAAGATGACTATTTCAGGGAAATAGTAAAAACAATCTTAAGCAAAATTTTTGCTTGCGAAATCCCAATTCACCAAATTCCAGAAATTCTCAAGATATTTAGGGCGTGCATTACGAGTATCGATGTAATACGCGTGCTCCCAAACATCACAAGTCATCAAAGGCTTAGCGTCCGTTGTTAATGGTGTTGCTGCGTTGCTTGTAGACACCAAATCCAAACTACCGTCAGACTTCTTCACTAACCAAGCCCAGCCTGAACCAAATGTACCAACAGCGCATTTTGTGAACTCTTCTTTGAACTTATCAAATGAACCCCACTTTGCATTAATAGCATCAGCCAAGGCACCAGTTGGAGCACCGCCACCATTTGGCTTCATGCTATTCCAATAAAACGTGTGATTCCATACTTGAGCAGCATTATTAAAAACGCCGCCAGCAGATTTTTTAACGATTTCTTCTAAATTGGCGTTTTCAAATTCGCTACCTTTAATCAAATTATTGAGATTGGTAACGTAAGTTTGATGATGTTTGCCATAGTGAAACTCAAGGGTTTCTTTTGAAATAAATGGGGCAAGCGCATCAAGGGCATATGGCAGCGGAGGTAGTGTGTGTTCCATCGTTTTTTTCCTTATAAGGTACATTAAAAACCAGGCTTGGAGGCCTTATCCGCATCCACTATAGTCGATTCTGGCATTTTTGTTTGAGCATGAAAAATCAGGCCATATCTGCAATGACCGTGGCCGCTTTACTGCGCTGTCCAGCCGCCATCCATATTCCAGGCCACACCGCGCACCTCTGAGGCATCAGGACCACATAAAAAAACCGCCAATGCTGCTAATTGCTCGGGCGCTACAAACTCACCAGAAGGCTGTTTTTCAGAGACTAGAGCCTTTTTAGCCTCCTCATTAGAGATCCCTTCCCGCTCTGCACGAGCATCAACCTGTTTTTGAACCAAAGGTGTCAGTACCCAGCCAGGACAAATAGCGTTACAGGTAATCCCGGTTTTGGCATTTTCTAGTGCAGTCACTTTAGTCAAGCCCACAATCCCATGCTTGGCAGCAACATAAGCAGATTTTTGTGTTGAGGCAACCAAGCCATGAACTGAAGCGATATTAATAATGCGCCCCCAATTCCGCTTCTTCATTCCTGGTAAGGCATGATGAGAGGTGTAAAACGCAGAACTCAAGTTAATAGCAATAATCGATTCCCATTTATCCTCAGGGAAATCTTCAAGATTGGCAGTGTATTGAATGCCTGCATTGTTTACTAAAATATCAAGTGATCCAAAACGCTTCTCCGTCTGCTCAATGAGATCTTTAATTTCAGCAGGCTTACTCATATCAGCACCGTGATAATCGACCTCCACACCACATGCCTTGATTTGGGCAACGGCGGCATCTTTTTCACCAAAGCCATTAACCATAATATTAGCGCCCTGCTTTGCTAGCGCAATAGCCATTGCTAAGCCAATACCACTTGTAGATCCAGTAACAAGTGCTGTTTTACCTTTTAAATGAGACATGAAACATCCTTTAAAGATCATATGAATAGAATAAGGATACAACGGCAGAACTTAAAGTAGTCCAAGCCAATGCCCTATTTCGTGCCAAAAGCTCTTCGGCACTAATGTTAATAGCCAAGTCATGGTTAGGTAGCGTAAAAACTTCCCAACCGCCATATAGGCCAGACAGGGTCTCCAGGGGAGCCTTAGCCACCCTGCAGCTAAGCAAAGTGGATCACCAAATCCGGGGAGCCATGAGAGTAATAGCATCTTAGGGCCGCGAGCCTCCAACCAGCTTTGCATCCTGCTATTAGTGGGGCCCTTTAGGGACTCAAAGCTATTTCTACTAAGCAAGCCAAGCCACCAATCGAGCATGCCACCTAAAGTATTTCCAATCGTGGCCACTCCGATCGCTATCCAATAGTAATGGGGGTTTAAGCTGATATAGCCAAAGAGCATAGGCTCTGAACCAATTGGCAGGAGTGTTGCAGAGATAAAAGCACTAATAAAAACCGCGGGTAAGCCCACTGATGGCATACCAAAGAAATCGAAAAATTGACTCAGCATATGCTCCATTAAATGGGCACCTCACAACTTGCCAGAACTGAAAGTAGAGTCATCTTCACAGTATGCCCCACACCGTTAATTTGAGGATAGCTTCTAGAGCTCCCCAGCTCATCTAGGCCTTTTTTAAGACTGAAGTAACTATACTGAGCAATGCAGATTGAGCAACTTAGCGACTCACTACAATTTTACGAAACTCTGAAATCTTGCTTAAACTATCAATGTTCAGCCTTACATAAAACCACTACAAGAAAAATATGAATCACCCCATTCCAAAGCCAGACCAATATCAAGACATGCGCGAAGCTTTGCGCGACCTTTGCGGAGGCTTCGACTCGGCCTACTGGCAGAAAATTGATCATGAGCGCGATTACCCTGCAGCTTTTGTAGATGCCCTAGCAAATGCTGGTTGGTTAGCCGCCTTGATTCCTGAAGAATATGGCGGCTCCGGTTTGGGGCTTGCTGAAGCCTCAGTCATCATGGAAGAAATTAATTTTTCCGGGGGTAATGCAGGCTCCTGTCATGGACAGATGTACAACATGGGAACCCTGCTACGCCATGGCTCTGATGCCCAGAAACAACTGTATCTTCCAAAAATTGCCTCAGGTCAGTTACGCCTTCAAAGCATGGCCGTGACTGAACCAACGACCGGCACCGATACCACCAAACTGAAAACCACAGCAGTAAAAAAAGGTGATAAGTATGTGGTCAATGGTCAAAAGGTCTGGATCTCCCGCATTCAACATTCTGACCTGATGATTCTTCTAGCGCGCACTACTCCACTTGCCGAAGTAAAGAAAAAATCAGAGGGCATGTCCATTTTTATTGTTGACCTTAAATCGGCCATTGGTAAAGGTATGGCTATTCAGCCGATTGCTAACATGGTCAATCATGAAACGAATGAAGTCTTCTTTGATAATTTAGAAATCCCAGCCGAGAATTTGATTGGTGAAGAAGGTCAAGGCTTTAAATATATTTTGGATGGCCTTAATGCTGAGCGCACCTTAATTGCAGCTGAATGTATTGGAGATGCCTATTGGTTTGTAGATAAGGCACGTCGTTATGCTAACGAGCGTGTCGTGTTTGATCGGCCCATCGGCAAAAATCAAGGTATTCAGTTTCCCATTGCTGACTCCTATATTGAAACAGAAGCAGCCAATCTGATGCGCTTTAAAGCTTGCGAGCTTTTTGATGCTCAACAACCCTGTGGTGCTGAATCAAATATGGCTAAGTACTTAGCTGCTAAAGCCTCTTGGGAAGCGGCGAATGTTTGCCTGCAGACCCATGGTGGTTTTGGATTTGCTAATGAATATGATGTTGAACGTAAGTTCCGTGAGACCCGCCTCTATCAAGTGGCGCCTATCTCTACTAACCTGATTTACTCCTATGTAGCAGAGCACATTCTTGGCTTGCCACGTTCTTTTTGAGAGGTGTCAAGATGAGCATTCGCCCCCTAGATGGCATTACCGTCATCTCACTTGAGCATGCAATTGCAGCACCTTTTTGCACAAGACAGCTTGCTGATCTTGGCGCACGCGTCATTAAAGTAGAGCGGCCAGGAGCTGGTGATTTTGCTCGCGCTTATGATGAACGCGTCAATGGCATGTCTTCGCACTTTACTTGGGTTAATCGCTCGAAAGAAAGTTTAACTTTAGACCTCAAACAAGAGTCTGCTTTAAATGCGTTAAAGACCCTTCTAAAAACAGCTGATGTTTTGGTGCAGAATTTAGCGCCTGGCGCAGCAGCTCGCATGGGATTAACTGCTGAACTACTTCACCAAGATAATCCTAAGCTGATCCTCTGTGATATCTCAGGCTATGGAAGTAATGGACCCTATCGCGACAAGAAAGCATATGACTTACTCATCCAGAGTGAGGCAGGATTTTTATCTGTAACAGGCACTCCTGAAACACCAAGTAAAGCCGGCAACTCAATTGCCGATATAGCTGCGGGCATGTATGCGTATTCCAATATATTGGCTGCCCTTCTCCAAAGAGTGAAGACTGGTAAGGGCTGCACCATTGATGTATCTATGCTCGAATCTTTGAGCGAATGGATGAGTTATCCGCTGTACTATGC
>JBFZCO010000007.1:0-12596 GCA_041307885.1 Burkholderiales bacterium
AAGGCTTTAAAACAGTCATCGCGCTTTCTAGTAGATACGAGTGTGAGATGGTAAATCGCACAAATCAGCGCTAACACCCAGCCAACCCAATACCAATTACTCAGATTTGAAAGTTGTGCGACGATCATTTGAGAAATAAATAAAATGCCATAGCTAATCGCAATGGCAATGACATCAAATCGACCAAAAGTAATTGCTGAAGTTCGCAAGCCTAAACGAAGATCATCTTCTCGATCTACCATTGCATAGGCAGTGTCATAAGCAATCGCCCAGAAGATATTGCCAATCAATAAAATCCAGGCCTCTACAGGTACGAAGTCCAATACCGCCGCATAAGCCATGGGAATTCCAAATCCGAATGCAATTCCCAGTACTGCTTGTGGAAGAGCAAAAAAACGTTTCGTAAATGGGTAAATAATCGCTACCAGCAGAGCTAATACGGATAGTTGCTTAGTAAGTGTATTGAGCGGCAAAATGAGCAAGAAGGCGAGAAAAGCTAAACTGACAGCTATTACAAGAGCCTCCTTTCCTGAAATCTTGCCACTCGTAATCGGACGATCTTTGGTGCGCAAAACATGGCGATCAAAGTCACGATCAGCGTAATCATTGATAGCGCAACCGGCACTGCGCATGAGAAAGGTGCCTAGCGCAAAAATGAGTAGAAGATGCCACTCGGGAAAACCGCCGCTAGCTAACCAAAGCGCCCACAATGTTGGCCATAGTAATAACAGCGTTCCAATCGGCTTATCGAAACGAATCAACTGAGCATAAGCAACTAAACGCGCATTCATGGGAGAAATAACGTGTCAAAAATCATGGTTTTATTATCACGCCTTTAGAAATTCTGTGCGAGCACCTAACCAACGCTCTAAATGTCTCTCAACAATATCTGAGTGATCAGCCAATAAACGCTCGGCAGCTAATTGAGCGAGTTCTATTAGCCAAGCATCTCGCTGAAGATCTACAAAACGCAACATCGCATCACCTGATTGCTTGGCTCCTAATAGCTCCCCAGGGCCTCGTAAAGATAAATCTCTCTCCGCAATCACAAAACCATCAGCCGTTTCTCGCAATGTTTGTAAGCGTTCCTTTGCTGCTAACGATAAGGGCTCTGCGTACATCAGTATGCACACTGAATCTGCTGAACCACGACCTACGCGCCCTCGTAATTGATGAATCTGGGCATAGCCAAAACGCTCAGCATGCTCAATCACCATCAAGGCTGCATTGGGCACATCAACCCCCACTTCAATCACCGTAGTTGCTACTAGCAGTTGAATTTCATTTGCTTTGAATGCGGCCATCACTGCAGCCTTTTCTTCACTCTTTAGACGCCCATGAACTAAGCCTACTTTAAAGTTGGGTAGCGCTTGGGTCAACTGCTCGAAACTCTCAACAGCTGTTTGGAGCTGCAAAACCTCTGACTCTTCAATCAAGGGACAAACCCAATAAGCCTGCAATCCTTTTGAAAGCCAAGACTGCAGTCCGCCAATGACTTCATCTCTACGAGCTGCCTTGACCACCTTTGTAGTGATGGGCTTACGACCCGGTGGTAATTCATCAATGACTGAAACATCGAGATCAGCATAGTAGGTCATTGCTAGCGTGCGTGGAATTGGGGTAGCAGACATCATTAACTGGTGGCAATAGAAAAGTTCAGAGCCCACTCTCTGCTGAATTTCTAAACGCTGGCGTACACCAAAGCGATGCTGCTCATCGATCACCGCTAAACCCAGTTTTGAAAAACTGACCTTGTCTTGAATCAATGCATGCGTCCCAATAATTAATTGCGCCTCACCATTCTCGATCATTGCTTGTGCAAGTCTTTTTTCTTTTGCCCTCAAGCTACCAGAGAGCCAAGCAATTTTCACACCCAATGGCTCAAACCATTCTTGCATTTTAAGAAAGTGTTGCTCAGCCAAAATCTCTGTTGGCGCCATAATGGCTGCCTGATAACCGTGATCTATCGCACGTGCAGCCGCGAGTGCTGCAATCACGGTCTTACCACTTCCTACATCACCTTGTAGCAAGCGATTCATTGGAAAGGTATTTGATAAATCCTGACTAATTTCTGACCAGACCCGCATTTGTGCACCAGTCAACTGAAAGGGGAGAACTTTGAGTAAGCCCTCTTCAATGCTGACCAATTTTTGATTTGGCTCTTTTATTTTCTCAAAAGTGGGAGCGCGCCTTTCTCTGCGTATTGCATGCGCTCTCTTTAATGAAATTTGTTGCGCTAGTAGTTCTTCAAATTGCACCCGTCGCCAAGCAGAGTGAGTCCGCTCCAATAGTGCTTGGGTATTCGCATCTGCGGGCGGCTGGTGAAGATAGGCAATTGCCTCTTGCAAAGGTGGCCAATCATTACTTGGCAGTATTTGCGCCATCAACTGAGAGGGTAAAAATTCTGCCAAGCTTTCTTTCAAGCTGGGGTCACGCAAAGCCTGCAAAACTGCTTTTCGGATAATGGTTTGTGATACCCCTGCGCTAGCGGGATATACCGGAGTTAGGCTTGCTGGCAATGGTGCATCTGGAGTAACTGCTCGAACCGTAGGGTGAACCATTTCAGAGCCTTGATAGCCATCACGAACCTCTCCACGAACCCGTACGTGAGCACCGACTGCCATTTGCTTTTGTTGGCTGGGGTAAAAGTTTAAAAAACGTAGCTGCAATGTGGCAGTGTCGTCTTCAATCGTGACCAATAATTGCCTTCTGGGTCGGAACATGACCTGGTTTTGAATCACAACGCCTTGGGTTTGAATCGACTGAAATCTCCCAAGTCCTATAGCCTCCTCTATGGCAAACAGCTCAGTCTCATCCTCATAACGGGATGGCAGATGCAAAGCAAGTGCCATAGGGCTGTTTAAACCCATCTTTTCAAGTGCAGTTGGCGGTCTTTTAGTTGTCATCGTTAAAATCCAATACCTGATGGTAATGCTATGCAACTCTCCGACTTCAATTACAACCTTCCTCCACAACTAATTGCCCAGCACCCCCTGGCAAATAGGACAGATAGCCGCCTATTAGAGGTCAAGGCTGATGGGGATAAAGCCGCCCAGTTAATAGATCGTCAGTTTCAAGATATTCTGAGTCTTATCAACCCTGGGGACTTATTGGTCTTTAATGACACCAAGGTCATTCCAGCACGCCTTCATGGCAAAAAAGAGACCGGGGGCAATGTCGAGCTCTTGATCGAGAGAATTAGCGCTGAAAATCAAGCCTGGGTTCAAATTAGAGCGTCAAAAGTTCCAAAAATCGGCACGCTTATTCACATTCATAACAAAACGGGTGAGACTTTTCCAGTAGAAATGATTGCTTATGATGGCCGCTTTTATGAAGTTCGCTTTCCGCAAAACGTGTTCTCCCTGTTAGAGCGTTTTGGTGAGCTGCCATTACCACCTTATATTGAACATCAACCAGATGCGCAAGATGCAAAGCGCTATCAAACCGTAGTGGCTAAAAATCCTGGTGCAGTTGCTGCCCCCACGGCTGGATTGCATTTTGATGAAGATATTCTGCGCAAGCTAGCAGAAAACGGGGCTGCGCAAGCAACAATTACCTTGCATGTTGGCGCCGGCACCTTTACTCCAGTTCGCGAAGAAGATCTGAGCAAGCATCAAATGCACTATGAGTGGTACTCAATCCCTAGCCAAACAATAGAGGCTATTGAAGAGACTCGCCGTAAAGGTAATCGCATCATTGCAGTAGGAACAACTAGTCTGCGAGCATTAGAGAGCCATGCACTCAGTCAAAAAAGTAACGGGGAAACAAACTTGTTTATTACGCCAGGCTTTCGTT
The DNA here is from genome assembly GCA_041307885.1 of Burkholderiales bacterium. Lineage (GTDB taxonomy): Bacteria > Pseudomonadota > Gammaproteobacteria > Burkholderiales > Burkholderiaceae > Polynucleobacter. The sequence goes on from JBFZCO010000007.1 coordinate 3,796, forward strand.
TTAAAACAGTAGACTGCTTGCTGACCAACTTTCATTTACCCAAATCCACCTTGCTCATGCTAGTCAGCGCTTTTTCTGGAGTAGAAAATATCCGCAATGCTTACCAACACGCCATTCAAAAAGAATATCGCTTTTTTAGCTACGGCGATGCAATGTTCTTGAGCCGTCAAAACCACTCAAATCCATGACTAAACCTGTTCACTTTAATATTTTGGCTCGCGACCCACAAAGTCCAGCTCGCCTAGGTCAACTTGATCTTCCGCACGGCAGCGTGCAAACCCCGATCTTCATGCCGGTGGGAACGTACGGCACTGTCAAGGCGATGACCCCTAGAGATTTGAATGAGGCTAAAGCACAAATTATTCTGGGCAATACTTTTCATCTTTGGCTCAGACCAGGTCTTGATGTCATCAAAAAACATGGTGGACTTCATCGCTTTATGGCCTGGGATAAGCCCATCTTGACTGACTCTGGCGGTTTTCAGGTATTTAGCTTGGGCGCTCTGCGAAAAATTTCTGAGGAAGGCGTCACTTTTGCATCACCCATTAACGGCGATAAGTTATTTATGTCGCCCGAAGTCTCGATGGAAATTCAGGCAGTTCTCAATAGTGATATTGCTATGCAGTTTGATGAATGCACTCCTTATGAGGTGAAGGGTCAAGCCACTAGTGAGAAAACAGCACGAGCATCCCTAGAAATGTCTTTGCGTTGGGGCGACCGCTCATTAAAACGCTTTAGGGAGCTTGAAACTGGGAATGGTTTATTTGGAATCGTTCAAGGTGGTATGTTTGAAAGCCTTCGGGAGTTTTCATTAGATTCAGTCAGTCAACAAGGTTTTGATGGAATCGCAATTGGGGGCTTATCCGTTGGAGAGCCAAAACCCGAGTTTGAGCGGATTTTGAACTTCACTGCCCCCAAACTTCCTGAGCATATGCCGCACTACTTAATGGGAGTTGGCACGCCTGAGGATCTCATGCTTGGCGTCAGCTTAGGTATCGACATGTTTGATTGCGTCATGCCAACTCGCAATGCCCGCAATGGCTGGCTTTTTACCCGCTTTGGAGACCTTAAATTACGCAATTCTGGGTACAAGGATGATGATCGCCCCCTAGATCCCACCTGCGCCTGCTATACCTGCCAAAACTTCACGAGATCCTACCTAAATCACCTTCAAAAGGCTAATGAAATCCTCGGATCCCAGCTCAATACGATCCACAACCTCTCTTATTACCTCCAACTCATGGAGGAGGTGCGAGAAGCCCTCGCAAAGGATCGTTTTAGCGCCTATCGTGAGCAATTCTCGCGTGATCGCCAGCGTGGCGTTGAGCCTGGACAGGACTAATAGCCCTGCTAGCGGGTATGTGTGTTCTAAATCAGCCTTGCAAGCCCCTTACAGTTTAGAATTGCGGGTTTACGGCTTTAGTTAAAAGGCCTAAAAATGATGCAGTTTCCAATTGGCAATTAATGGAGGTTTTATATGTGGATTAGTAATGCATTTGCCCAGGCACCAGCCGCGGGCGCAGATTCTGGTGGCTTAATGAGCTTTCTACCTTTAGTGCTCATGTTTGTAGTGTTGTACTTCATCATGATTCGCCCGCAGATGAAGCGTCAAAAAGAAACTAAAGCAATGTTGGAAGCTTTGGGGGTTGGCGATGAAATCGTTACTGTTGGCGGCATTCTCGGCAAAGTAACTTCAATGAAAGATCAAATTCTCATTGTTGAAATCGCTACAGGTACGGAAGTACAAGTACAAAAAGGCTCTGTCACAACAGTGCTGCCTAAAGGCACATTGAAGTTCGCTTAATAGGCATACTAAAAAGTATCTTTATATGAATCGCTATCCTCTCTGGAAATACATAGTCATCCTCGTTGCATTATTGATTGGGGGGCTATATTCATTACCCAATATTTATGGGGAGGCACCAGCGGTTCAGGTGTCGTCCGCCAAACCAACCATTAAGGTTGATTTGGCGACGCAGTCACGAGTTGAAAAAATCCTGACAGAAGCCAATATTGATAACACGGGAATATTCTTCGAGTCATTGGGTAGTGCTGGCTCCATCAAGATTCGCTTTAGCAATACTGATATTCAACTGCGTGCACGCGATCTTTTGCAGCAAAAGTTAAACATTGATCAGAACGATCCCAATTTCACCGTTGCATTAAACCTCCTTTCCAATACACCTGGGTGGCTTAATGCAATTAACGCCTTACCAATGCCACTTGGCCTTGATTTGCGAGGCGGCGTTTACTTCCTCTTACAAGTGGACATGAAGGGCGCCGTTCAAAAGAAAGTGACTTCTTTAGCAACCGATATTCGTAGTCAATTGCGCGAGAAATCTATTCGTCACCAGGGCATTGAGCGTGGGCAAGAATCCATCACCATCACTTTCGGTAGCACTGAAGAGGCAGAAAAAGCCCGCTCTGTCCTGCAAACTGGTCAGCCAGAATTAAACTGGCAAATTGTGCCTTCCGGACTTTCTCCCAAACTGATTGGTGAATTCAAAGCTACCTCGCTCAAAGAAATTCAAGATAATGCTGTCAAGCAAAACATCATCACATTGAACAAGCGCGTCAATGAGTTGGCTGTTAAAGAGCCAGTGATTCAACAGCAAGGTGCAGAGCGTATCGTGGTGCAATTGCCAGGCGTACAAGATACCGCACGCGCTAAGGACATTATTGGTCGCACTGCAACCCTAGAATCTAGACTTGCTGACCCAGTGGTTTCAAGCATTGCGGTTGGTGAAATCGCTCCTCCAGGTATGGATGTATTCCGCTTTGGCGAGAACCGCCTAGGCGTCTTCAAAAAGACTGTCATCTTCAGCGGTGACCGCATTACCGATGCAAGTGCTGGCTTTGATCAAAATCAGCGGCCTGCAGTGAACATCTCTTTAGATGCAGCAGGTGGTCGCGTTATGCAAGAAGTGACTAGAGAAAATATTGGTAAGCCAATGGGCATGATTCTCTTTGAAAAAGGTAAAGGTGAAGTGCTGACCATTGCTACTATTCAAAGTGAGTTTGGCTCTAAGTTTCAGATTACCGGCCAACCAACAACTGAAAGCGCCAACGACTTAGCCCTATTATTAAGAGCTGGTTCATTAGCAGCGCCAATGGAAATCATTGAAGAGCGCACTATTGGTCCTAGCCTTGGTGCTGAAAATATCGAGAAGGGTTTCACATCCCTCGTTATCGGTTTTGCTGCTATTGCCATCTTCATGATTGCTTATTACATGCTTTTTGGCACCTTCTCTGTGATTGCTTTAGCAGTGAACTTATTGCTCTTAATTTCAATCCTTTCAATGCTACAAGCCACTCTCACGCTTCCCGGTATCGCAGCGATGGCACTGGCTCTGGGTATGGCTATTGATTCCAACGTTCTGATCAACGAACGTATTCGTGAAGAGTTGCGTGCAGGTGCCTCGCCTCAAACAGCCATTGCTATTGGCTTTGACAAAGCGTGGGCGACCATTTTAGATTCAAATGTGACCACTCTGATTGCCGGCTTAGCCTTGCTTACTTTTGGCTCAGGTCCTATCAAAGGCTTCGCAGTAGTTCACTGCTTGGGCATTCTTACCTCGATGTTCTCAGCTGTCTTCTTCTCCCGTGGCATTGTCAACCTTTGGTATGGCAGACATAAGAAAGTTCAAAAACTCGCTATCGGCCAAGTTTGGCGCCCACAGGAGAAATAAGTCATGGAATTTTTCCGCATCAAAAAAGATATTCCTTTTATGCGCCATGCTCTGGCGCTAAACGCAGTTTCACTCATCACCTTTATTGCTGCAGTTTTTTTCCTTTGGCAAAACGGTCTGCACCTTTCGATTGAATTTACAGGCGGCACGGTCATGGAGGTTACTTACCCCCAAACTGCTCCGCTCGATTCCATTCGTTCTAAAGTAGAGAAGCTGGGTTACTCAGATACCCAGATTCAAAATTTTGGCAGCTCTCGTGATGTGATGATTCGCCTACCACTACAAAAAGATGCAGAGGGTAAAGCAATCTCTTCCGCCGATCAAAGTGCCGCTGTCATGCAAGCCTTAGACCCGCAAGACTCAGGGGCTAAGCTGCAGCGCGTTGAATTTGTTGGGCCTCAAGTAGGCAAAGAGTTAGCTCTTGATGGTTTGAAAGCGCTAATTTTTGTGATCATTGGCATCATGGTCTACCTCTCTTTCCGCTTCGAGTGGAAATTTGCAGTTGCCGGGATCATTGCGAACTTACATGACATCGTGATTATTCTGGGCTTTTTTGCATTCTTCCAATGGGAATTCTCACTCTCCGTATTGGCTGCTGTGCTTGCAGTCCTGGGATATTCCGTCAATGAATCCGTGGTGATTTTCGATCGTATTCGTGAAAACTTCCGCAAATACCGCAAGATGTCTACCCGCGAAGTGATTGATAACGCAATTACAAGCACGATTAGCCGTACTGTTATTACTCACGGTAGTACCGAGATGATGGTATTGGCAATGTTGATCTTTGGTGGACCAACACTCTTTTACTTTGCCCTAGCCTTAACCATTGGTATTTTATTTGGTATCTACTCTTCTGTGTTCGTTGCTGCAGCTTTAGCAATGTGGCTTGGTGTAACCCGTGAGGATTTGGTTAAGGGCGATCGCAAGCCTGATGATACGGCTCGTAGTGATGACCCCAATTTTGGAGCGCAAGTTTAGATTTTTGTTGGGGAGTTAATTGAGCTTAAAGCTCTGATGCTCAAGAGCGGCCAAGATTCTTTTGGTCGCTCCCTGATGATTGCTTATATAGATTGTTGCTTCCTTAGCCATTCTTTCCAGCTCTACAGTATTGAGTAGCAATTCTTTCAAAGACTCCATGAGTGCCACGGGTGAACTCAGCAAAGGCTCGCCAGCGATACGTTTAGCAGCTCCCGTAGCAATAGCATCTAAAGCCGCCTGCTGGAAGTTATAGGTGTACTCACCCAATAAAACAGGGCAACCTGCAGCGCAAGCTTCAATCAGATTTTGACCACCAAATGGCAAGAGACTTCCCCCCATCACCACGAGATCAGAAGCGCTGTAATACATCGGCATTTCACCCATAGAATCGCCCAAGATCACCTCAATCTCTTCATTAACCAAGGGTGTTGTAGCCCATTCAGAACGTCGACGGAACTTAAAGCCAGCCTCGTTAACTTGATTAGCCACTTCCGAAAAACGCTCTGGATGACGCGGTACCAAACACAGTAGTGGCGCATTCTTAAAAGAATGACTCAGCAGCAGATCTTTCCATGCCTTGAGAATGATTTCTTCTTCACCATCACGGGTGCTAGCAGCGCACACCATTAAACGGTTAGCCTGATGAATATCTCGCTGCCATAACTTGCCTTGTGCAAGTAGATTAGAGTCCAAGGGAACATCAAACTTGAGATTGCCAACGATCTGAACATGCTTTACTCCAAGCTTGCGATAGCGTTGCGCATCAAATTCTGTTTGAGCCAAAATACCAGCGAAGGCCTGAAACAATGCCCTACCCGCCTTGCCAAATTGTCCAACACGTTTAGCGCTCCTCTCGGATAAACGAGCATTCACTAAAAATAAGGGCAGTCCAATTTCAGCGCAATAAAAAACGACGGTTGGCCAAGCTTCAGTTTCCATAAATAAACCAAGCTTCGGTTTAAAAGTGCGAATAAATTTCGCTACCGACCAACATAGGTCATAGGGAAGATAGACTTGATAGAGACGCCCTTTGGCAATCTCATCACCAAACAAAGCAGCGCCTGTACGTCTACCATTGAGGGTCATATGTGTCAGCAGTATGGATTCACCACGCGCAAGGTAAGCCTCAATTAGGGGTTGAGCGGCTCTAGTCTCACCAACCGATACCGCATGAATCCAAATAGCGCCTTGCTTAATTGGCTGCTTGTAGCCAAAAGCCAAACGTTCAGATAAATGATTTAAATAATGAATGGAATGTCTTGCGCGCCAAGCGAGGCGAATGAATGCCAAGGGCAAGAGCAGATGCCAAAGTAATTGGTATACAGCAAACCAGAGCTTGGGACGCACACCATATTCAGAATCTTGCGGTGCGTTTCCCAGGTTGGGAGTCAAACTCACTTTTTAAGACGTTCGGTCAATTCGACCGCCTTACCTACATATGAAGATGGAGTCATTGCTAGTAGCAAAGTTTTAGCATCATCCGGAATTTTCAAGTCACGAATAAATTTTTGCAGATCTTCTTTATTAATCCCTTTACCACGCGTTAACTCTTTGAGTTGCTCATAGGGATTCTCAATACCATAACGACGCATAACGGTTTGTACTGGCTCCGCCAATACCTCCCAACATTCATCAAGGTCAGCAGCTATGGCTGCGTGATTGACTTCCAACTTACCAAGGCCACGTAAAGCGCTGTCATAAGCCAAGACGCTGTGACCAAAAGCTGGGCCTAAGTTACGTAAAACAGTAGAGTCAGTTAAGTCGCGCTGCCAACGTGAAATAGGTAATTTCTCAGCTAAGTGGCGCAATAATGCGTTGGCCACACCTAAGTTACCTTCAGAGTTTTCAAAGTCGATAGGGTTGACCTTATGCGGCATAGTAGATGAACCAATTTCACCTGCCTTAGTACGTTGCTTAAAGTAACCAATCGAAATGTAGGCCCAAAAATCGCGGTCCATGTCGAGCAAAATAGTATTGGCACGCGCAATAGCGTCAAATAACTCAGCCATACCATCGTGTGGCTCAATCTGAATGGTGTAGGGATTAAATGTTAAGCCTAGGCGTTTCTCAACAACATTTTTAGAAAAGTTTTCCCAATCAAAATCAGGGTATGCAGAAAGGTGTGCGTTGTAGTTACCTACCGCACCATTCATTTTGCCTAATAAAGGAACTGCCGCGATTGCGGCAATAGCATGTTCCAAACGCTTAGCGATATTGGCTAACTCTTTACCCAAAGTGCTTGGGGATGCTGGCTGGCCATGAGTTCGAGATAATAAAGCTACCTTGGCATTCTCAAGAGCAAGCTCAGTCAATACTGAAAGTACTTTTCTAAGTTGTGGCAATAGCACTTCATCACGCGCCCCACGTAACATCAACCCATGGGAAGTGTTATTAATATCTTCTGAAGTACAAGCGAAATGAATAAATTCACTAGCCTTTAGCAAATCAGGGCGGCCGGACACTTTTTCTTTTAAGAAATATTCCACCGCTTTGACATCATGATTAGTGACTGCCTCAATATCCTTAATACGTTGTGCATCGGCATCAGAGAAGTTTTCTGGCAAAGATAATAAAAATGCTTCGTCAGCGGCATTGATTTTGGGTACATCTGGAAGACCTGCCGACGCTAAAGCCAAAAGCCAATGAATTTCCACAAAAACACGTTGCCGCATAAACGCTGCTTCTGAAAGCCAAGGCCTCAAGGCATCGAGTTTTCCGGCATAGCGGCCATCCAAAGGGGAGAGTGCATTAAGGGTAGAAAGCGGCTGACTCACGAATATTGCCTTTATTTGGGTTGTGCTAATAAAACCTGATTTTAATCGCTCTTGGTGGCCAAACCATTTTGAGCCAGCGTGGCTATACTTATGGACATGAAACTCATCGGATCCCTCACTAGCCCTTATGTGCGCAAGGTGCGCATTGTTCTCATCGAAAAGAAGGTGGATGTAGACCTTGAACTAGAGAATGTCTGGGCCTCAGATACCAAAATTGCTCTAAATAACCCCTTAGGGAAGATTCCCTGCCTTTTATTGGATGATGGTGAAGCAATTTATGACTCTCGGGTCATCGCAGAGTATGCCGATACCTTAAGTCCCGTAAACAATCTTATTCCATCTGCTAGCCGCGAGCGCGCTAGCGTAAAGACTTGGGAAGCTTTAGCTGATGGTGTTGAAGATGCAGGCATCTTGGCTCGCCTCGAACTAACCTTACGCCCTCCCGAACAGCAAAGTCCAGCTTGGGTTGAGCGCCAAATAGAAAAAATGAATCGGGGTCTTGCGCAGATGTCTCAAAGATTAGGTGAGAATGCGTGGTGCCATGGCAATCAAATGACTTTGGCTGATATTGCTCTTGGCTGCTCACTGGGCTATTTACTCTTTCGCTTTCCAGATATTGCATGGCAAGCTCAGTACCCCAATTTGGCAAAGCATTACCAAAAGTTAATGCAAAGACCTTCTTTTGCAGAAACAGTGCCGCCTGCGCCATAAAACCAGCTTAGGTGGAGATAATTCCACCACCTAGGCAAATTTCCCCATCGTATAAAACAGCAGATTGACCTGGCGTCACTGCCCATTGAGCCTCTGGAAAGGTCAACGCAAAGCCAAGAGGATCTTTTTCCATAGGCAATAGAGAGCATGTTGCATCAGTCTGACGATAGCGTGTTTTGGCAGAATACTGCCCTGGCAGTGGCATGGCACCAGCTATCCAGCTAGCATCCATAGCGCAAAGTTGATTTGCTAATAACCAGTCATGCTCATGACCCTGAGCCACGTATAAAGTGTTATTGGCGACGTCTTTACGTGCCACATACCAAGCATCCCCATTGCCATCTTGACTGCCCCCTAAACCGATACCTTTGCGCTGTCCTAAGGTAAAGAAAGCCAGCCCCATATGTTCACCAACCGTCTTACCATCGGGAGTCTTAATAGGCCCTGGTGCACGAGGTAAGTAGCGATTTAAGAATTCTCGAAAAGGACGTTCACCAATAAAACAAATACCGGTGGAGTCCTTTTTATGTGCATTAGGCAAACCAATCTGCTCTGCAATCTGACGAACCTCCGTCTTCGGAATTTCTCCCAAGGGAAAAAGAACATTCGCTAATTGACTTTGCGTTAGGCGATGCAAGAAATAACTTTG
>JBFZCO010000008.1:0-2890 GCA_041307885.1 Burkholderiales bacterium
AACCCAGGCATTGTGATCGCGCTGAAATGCGCGAACAACTCTTCTTCACCATCATCAGGTTTGATAAAGCCAAAACCTTTTGCATCATTGAACCACTTAACAATTCCGGTCGCCATGCGAACTCCATTACATAAACTTAAAACAACCGTGATGAGGGTGAATACTTTTTAATCAGTCTCGCTCTACAACACGCCTAAATAGACTTCAAATAAAGCCTACCCCTTGATTGTTTGCCCTTTATGGTGGGGTGTCAAGGGGTAGGATGAAGATAGTTGTCAGTAATCCCCCCTTTTTTTACAGAAAAATGCCCCAATATGGTTTAAATGGCGCTTTCTTGATGGTTTTTTGCAACAAGACCCTTAAATCCCCTTTTTTGTATCTGTGTTTAGAATGTTTCTCATGAGTCGTACAACAAAAAATCCGACGGTTGGTAACCCGAACAACCCTTATATCGAAGACACCATTCTTCTCGAGAAGCAGGCTGAGAAGGTAAAAACACCTTCGATGTATAAAGTTTTACTATTGAATGACGATTACACGCCAATGGAATTTGTGGTGATGGTAATTCAGGAGTATTTTAATAAGGATCACGAGACAGCTACACGCATCATGTTGCAGGTACATTTAGTTGGCAAAGGCATCTGCGGTGTTTTCACCAGAGATGTTGCGGCAACAAAAGTGCATCAAGTTATCGAGCTCTCCCGCGAAGCGGGTCACCCACTACAGTGCACTATGGAGGAAGCATGATTGCCCAAGAATTAGAAGTGAGTTTGCACATGGCGTTTGTTGATGCGAGAGCCTCAAGACACGAGTTCATTACTGTCGAGCATTTACTGGCAGCTTTGTTAGACAACGCCACATCAGTTGAGGTTCTAAAGGCTTGCGCAGTGAATATTGCCGAGTTGCGTTCTCAACTGAAAAATTTTATCAATGACAACACGCCGGTGGTGCCTGGTAATGATGAGGTTGATACCCAACCTACCTTAGGTTTTCAGCGTGTGATTCAGCGCGCCATTATGCATGTGCAATCGACATCTAATGGTAAGAAAGAGGTCACTGGTGCCAACGTGTTAGTTGCCATCTTTGGAGAAAAAGATTCTCACGCGGTGTATTTCTTGCAGCAGCAAGGGGTAACACGCTTAGATGTGGTGAACTTTATTAGCCATGGTGTGCGCAAGGATCAAGCAGAAAGTATTAAGCCTGCTGAAGCTAGCCAAGAGACTGAGGAGGCTAGTTCTGGCGGTAAGGAAAGTCCTTTGGAGCAGTACACCCAAAATCTCAACGTACTGGCTAAGCAGGGCAAGATTGATCCTCTGATTGGGCGCGAGAGTGAAGTTGAGCGGGTGATTCAAGTCTTATGTCGTCGTCGCAAAAATAACCCCTTGTTAGTGGGTGAGGCGGGTGTAGGCAAAACAGCAATCGCTGAAGGCCTTGCTTGGCGCATTGTGAAGGGCGATGTACCAGAGATCCTTGCTGATGCAACTGTCTACTCCTTGGATATGGGTGCACTGTTAGCCGGTACAAAATACCGTGGTGATTTTGAGCAGCGCTTGAAAAGCGTTCTCAAGTCTCTCAAAGACAGTTCACATGGCGTTTTATTTATCGATGAGATTCATACCTTAATTGGGGCGGGCGCTGCCTCCGGCGGTACGCTAGATGCCAGCAATCTATTAAAACCCGCTTTATCAAATGGACAGCTGAAGTGTATTGGCGCAACTACCTTTACAGAGTATCGGGGTATTTTTGAGAAAGATGCTGCGCTCTCACGTCGTTTCCAGAAGGTGGATGTAGTTGAGCCTACAGTAGATCAAACTGTGCAAATTTTGCGTGGTTTGAAGTCACGCTTTGAGGAGCACCATAGCGTTAAATATGCCGCCGCCGCTTTGGTTGCTGCCGCAGAGCTTTCCTCACGTTACATCAACGATCGTCATTTGCCAGATAAGGCGATTGATGTGATTGACGAGGCGGGTGCTGCGCAACGGATTCTGCCTAAATCAAAGCAGAAGAAAACGATCGGTCGCCCAGAGATTGAAGAGATTGTTGCCAAAATTGCGCGCATACCACCACAGTCAGTCACCGTGGATGATCGCAGCAAATTGCAAACCTTAGATCGTGATATCAAGAGTGTGGTGTTTGGGCAAGATCCCGCCATCGAAGCTTTAGCTAGCGCAATTAAGATGACTCGCGCGGGATTAGGCAAGATAGATAGGCCAATTGGCTCATTCTTGTTCTCTGGCCCCACCGGGGTTGGTAAGACTGAGGTTGCTAAGCAGTTAGCTTATATCTTAGGTATTGAGCTTTTGCGTTTTGATATGTCAGAGTATATGGAGCGTCATGCTGTCAGTCGCTTGATTGGTGCGCCTCCTGGTTATGTTGGTTTTGATCAGGGTGGTTTACTTACTGAGGCTGTTAACAAAAAGCCTCACTGCGTTCTCTTGCTTGATGAGATTGAAAAAGCCCATCCTGATATTTTCAATATTCTTTTGCAGGTGATGGACCATGGCACGCTGACGGACAATAATGGTCGCAAGACTGATTTCCGTAATGTGATCATGATCATGACCACGAATGCCGGTGCGGAAGCAATGCAGAAATCGACTATTGGCTTTACCAATGCTCGTGAGTCTGGCGATGAGATGGCTGATATTAAGAAGTTCTTTACGCCAGAGTTCCGTAATCGTTTAGACGCGATTGTTTCTTTCAAGGCACTCGATGAAACGATCATCATGCGTGTAGTTGACAAGTTCTTAATGCAATTAGAAGAGCAATTGCATGAGAAGAAAGTTGATGCATCATTTAGTCCAGCATTGCGTGCCCATTTAGCTAAGCATGGATTTGATCCGTTGATGGGTGCAAGGCCAATGCAACGCATTATTCAGGATACAGTGCG
>JBFZCO010000009.1:0-7259 GCA_041307885.1 Burkholderiales bacterium
TCGAGTAAACCTACAAAGAATAAGGAAGAATCAATATAGCAAAGTGTGATTTCACTAGCTATAGCTTGGCATGAAATACCCATGAATACATTCATAAAGCTGTGTCAGAATGTTTTTATGGACACCCTCAAGCTAAGTCTGTCAGCCAATTCACCGCAATATTGCGTGATATCAGCCCCATTTGGGTGCTTAGGTGTTCAAACAGAGCTTGTTGACGGTAGTTTGATGATTTCTAAGGTTGATTATCTCCCCCCTCATACGAAATTAAGGGCGCCGACCAATAGCCTAGCTCGATTATTTGCAAAGCAATGCTCTCAATACTTCCAAAATCCTGCTTTTAAATTCGATGTGCCAATAAAACCGATGGGAACTCTCCACCAACAACGAGTTTGGAATGCTATCTCGGCCATCAAGGATGGAAATACTAAAACTTATGGAGAAATTGCAGCGATTACTCGGAGTGGACCTCGTGCGGTCGGAACTGCCTGTGGTGCAAATCCATACCCATTAATTACGCCATGTCATCGCGTAGTTTCAGCAAAAGGTATTGGTGGTTTTATGAAAGAAGATCAGCCTGGGTTTTATCGCCAAATCAAAGTTTGGCTTTTAAATCACGAGGGTGTCATTTAATGATTTTGCGTTGAGATTTTTCTCAATCGAATCGATGCTAAATAGAAAAATGCTTTCATCATGAAATCATAATCAGCGGCAATTTTTGTAAATCCGTAAAAAATCCAAACGGAATTTCGAGAAAGTTTGATTTCTGTTTTACCGTTTAATTCCTGGCGAGTAGCAATTTTCTCCAGCGTCATCACAGCTAGGCCAAATGCTAGGAAGCAAAAGCGCCTCATGCCATCATCGACTTTGGGAATGAGAAGGGTATAGGTGAGTGAATCTTGTAGTTTTTCGTAGGCAATTCTTAGTAGATCTTCTTCAGATGTATTCGCAGGCTTCCAAGAGACACCTCTTGCTCGATCTTTAGGGGAGTCTTTGAGGATATTTGTCATTTGTAATGCTTGGCCAAAATCAATTGCCAGTTTTTCATGCCCGTAAATTTGATTGGCAAACTGTGAGGAGTAGTTGCTAAAAATGGTAGTCAGTAGCTCTCCGACAACTCCTGCTACAACATAGCAATACTTTTCAAACTCTGCTAAATCCTTGAGGCCAGCCTCAGACTGCCTGTGATGAAAGTAGGACATTCCTTCAGACATGATCGAGACGCAGCGACGAATTGCAGTCTGATCTCGTGTTGGGAATGTATGAAAAATACGAAGCACAGTGGGAGTGTGTGCAATCAAATCGAGCTCATCAGTATTTGAGTAAGCTCTCAAAGCATCTAGGCAAGGCTCCACAAATGAACTTACTGGAATAGATCCTAAAACACTGTCAAGAAATAATTGAGAGAGGTTTTGCTTGCTTGTCGGCGTGAGTTCCGCTGCGTCTTCAATTGTGTCGACGATACGACATAGCAAATAGGTGTTACCAACGACCGCCTCTATAGCAGGAGGTAGTAAAGGAATAGTGAGTGCAAAAGTGCGTGATACGGAACTTAAAATAGCCTTTTGATAGGCTAGATCGCTATTTTGGCTCTCGATTGGGTCATTATCTGCAGAATTCACCCGTGAATTATGTCAGACTGGGGTGGCTTAATTGAGCCCAAATACACTTAATAACATTAGTGACAAAGCCATATAATTTGTTCAAATTATTGATGGAGCGATTGGGCGATGTTGATTTGGTTTGTCATCATCTATTGGGTTATATCGGTTGGTATAGGTCTGTGGGCTGCTCTTCGCGTGAAAAACACTGCGGACTTTGCAGCAGCCGGTCATAGCCTGCCACTGCCGATTGTCACTGCCACCGTCTTTGCCACTTGGTTTGGCTCAGAGGCGGTCTTGGGCATTCCTGCCACTTTCTTAAAGGAAGGCTTGGGGGGAATCGTTTCTGATCCTTTCGGGTCTTCCATGTGCCTTATCTTAGTTGGCCTCTTTTTTGCTCGCCATCTTTATAACCGCCGTATGCTCACTATCGGCGATTTCTTTAGAGAAAAGTATGGCCGTACCGTTGAGGTGCTCGTCACCCTCTGTATCGTGGTTTCGTATCTTGGTTGGGTTGCTGCCCAAATTAAAGCGCTGGGATTGGTTTTTAATGTAGTTTCAGATGGCGGAATTACACAAACTGCTGGAATGTTGATTGGTGCCGGGAGCGTTCTGGTATATACCCTGTTTGGGGGCATGTGGTCTGTGGCGATAACAGATTTTATTCAAATGATCATTATTGTTATTGGCATGCTCTATATCGGCGGAGAGATAACCGCACAAACAGGTGGGATTAGTGTAGTCATTGAGCATGCGGCAGCAGCAGGACAGTTTTCTAATTTTTGGCCAGAAATGAATCTGGCTTCCATTTTAGGTTTTACAGCAGCACTGTGCACCATGATGTTGGGGTCCATCCCTCAGCAAGATGTATTTCAGCGGATCACCTCCTCTAAAAATGTGAATGTTGCTGTCCAGGCTGCGCTATTAGGCGGCGCACTGTATTTTGTTTTTGCATTTGTTCCGTTGTATTTGGCTTATTCGGCGGTCATCATCAGCCCCGATTTAGTCAAGCAGTACATAAACTCTGACCCGCAAATGATTTTGCCCAAGCTCATTCTCAATCATGCCCCTTTGATTGCTCAGGTGATGTTCTTTGGAGCCCTACTCTCTGCAATTAAGAGTTGCGCCAGTGCGACCTTACTGGCGCCTTCTGTCACCTTTGCCGAGAATATTGTCAGAGGATTTTTTAAGCACTTATCTGACCGAGATTTACTCAAGGTCATGAGAATGACTGTCTTTTGCTTCACTGCGGCAGTGACCGCTTTTGCAATTCATTCAGAATTATCGATTTTTAAGATGGTAGAGAATGCCTACAAAGTGACCTTAGTAGCTGCATTTGTTCCCCTTGCTTTTGGGGTCTACTGGTCTAAGGCAAATTCATTGGGAGGTTTGCTGGCAGTGGTTGGGGGCTTAGCTGTTTGGATAAGCTGTGAAGTGTTGTCTCCAAACGCCATTTTGCCCCCTCAATTGGCTGGACTGTTAGCAAGTATTGTTGGGATGCTTGTGGGTGGTTTTGTGCCTAAAGCAAGGTTAAGCCCAATTTAAGGGTAAGTACCGCTTAAATTTGCTCAAAAAATAGGCAATAATATCTTATTGCACCGCAAAATATTCTCAACTAATATTGCCCTAATTCAAAATTTCTTATCTTTATGGAGTTCTTATGAAAATCTGTGTGATCGGTGGCGGGGGCGCTATTGGCGGTTACCTTGCTGTGATGTTGGCGCGTGCTGGCAATGAAGTTACTGTAGTGGCTCGTGGAGCCACTTTAGCAGCGATTAAAGAGCGAGGTCTGGCATTAATTATGGATGACCAGCCAGAGCCTTTGGTAGCCCAGGTCAAGGCAGTTGAAAAAATTACTGAGGTTGAAACACCTGATGTAGTTATCTTGGCTGTTAAGGCGCATCAAGTTGAGCCGGTTATCGATGATCTGGCCTCGATCATGGGTCCTGAAACTATTTTGATCCCAATGCAAAACGGAATTCCTTGGTGGTACTTCCAGAAGCTGGGTGGCGAGTATCAAGATCATTCCGTTGAAACGGTTGATGCTGGCGGCGCTGCTAAGAAGGCGATTAATCCAAACAACATTATTGGTTGTGTTGTGTATCCAGCTACCTTTACTCAAGCCCCAGGCGTGATTCGTCACGTCGAAGGTAATCGCTTCCCATTAGGTGAGTTAGACGGCAAGCAGACTGAGCGCATCCAAAAGATGTCTGAAATGATGACTGCCGCTAGCTTTAAGTCACCAATTTTGGAGGATATTCGTTCTGAGATTTGGTTGAAGCTTTGGGGCAATATGACTTTTAACCCAATTAGCTCATTGACTCACGGAACTTTGGAAGGCATTTGCCAATATCCGTTAACGAAAGAGTTGGCTCGTAACATGATGGCAGAAGCCCAAACAATTGCGGAGAAGTTGGGTGTTACTTTTAGGGTAGATATTGAGCGTCGTATTGCTGGTGCTGAAAAAGTAGGTAAACACAAAACGTCGATGTTGCAAGATTTGGAGGCTGGCCGTAGTTTAGAGATTGATGCTTTATTGGGCTCAGTCATTGAGCTTGGAAAAATCACCGAAACGCCTACACCTTGCCTCAATACCGTTTTTGCCTTAACTAAGTATCTGGATGAAAATGTTCAGGCTTCTAAAGGCAGTCTAGCCTTACCTTCAGTTTCAGGCTATTAATCGTAATTGAAGTTTGCTGGACCAGTACTAGTAATTTAGTTATTAAAAAACCCTCACCACGAATCGTGGTGAGGGTTTTTGTTTTCGGGTGATCGTTTACTTACTCGAAGCGATTATCTAAGCGTCCTACGCCATCAATAATGATGCTGACATTGCTACCGGGTTTCATGGAGCCGACGCCGACAGAAGTACCGCAGGCAATAATGTCGCCTGGCTGTAAGGGTACATCTTGAGAAATCAGGCTGACTAATTTTGCTGGCGAGAAAATCATGTCAGCAATAGGGTAGTTCTGACGTTCTTGATCATTCAAAATGGTTTTGATGGTGAGTTTGCTAGGATCAACATCAGTGGTGATGTAAGGGCCAAATACACCAAACGTATTAAAGCTCTTAGAGCGAGTCCACTGTGCATAGCCTGGGTCACGGTTGAGGATTTCAATTGCGGTTACATCATTTATGCAGGTGTAACCAAAAATCGCTTTTGCTGCATCTGCCTCATTTACTTCATGGCAAGGCTTACCAATGACGATACCTAGCTCGCCTTCATAAACTACTTTCCCAGAGTATGACTTTGGCGTACGAATGACTTGGTTTGCTGCAAGAAAGGAATTATTTCCCTTGAGAAAGTAAAGGGGTTCGGCTGGCACCGCATGCTCAAGCTTGGTGACTAATGCGTGAAAGTTATCAACCATAGCAACCATCTTGGATGGAACGCAGGGAATATCAATGGTGACATCGGAGAGTTTGAGGGTTTCACCAGTAGCTTGGGGATTGTTAAATAGATCTCCGGTAAATACTGCCACCTGATCACCCTGCACTTGCCCTAAACTGATTTTGCCTTGATGTTGAAATCTGAGCCATTGAGCCATAATGAATTCTCCTAAAGAAGTTAATTTTGATAAACAATATCTTACAGGGATGTCGTAATGACTATGAATTCTGAGTTGGTATTTGCACCTGAATTAGATCAGGCTGTCCGATATATTGAGCGAACTCGGAATTATTACCTTGGCTTGGGATATGAAAAGCCATATGTATGGGCCCACTATCTTGAGGTTCCATTTACCCCCTTAAAAAAGCCTTTGAATCAATCGATCTTGGGTTTGATTACTACCGCTGTTCAATTTGACCCAAGTAAAGGCCTCCAAGGGCCAGGCTCTCCCTACAACGCTGCAGCTAAGTTTTATGAGCCCTATAAGAGCCCTATTAATCAGAGGCAGGATTTAAGAATTGCCCATGTTGGTATTGATCGCAAGAACGCCAACATGGAAGAAAGTGAATGCTGGTTTCCCTTGGCTGCTGCAAGGCGTGTGGTCGAGATGGGTAGGCTCCGAATGGTATCGCCAAACTTTTATGGCTTACCTACGAATCGGAGTCAGCGCCACACTTTAGAAATTGATGCACCTATTATTTTAGAAATGCTACGAGCGGATAACGTAGATGTAGCAGTTCTGGTGCCCAATTGCCCTATTTGCCACCAGAGCCAAAGTTTGTTGGCTCGCTATCTTGAGGCGGCCGGTATTCCGACGGTAGTGATGGGTGCTGCAAAAGATATTGTTGAATACTGCGGAGTTCCACGATTTCTATTTAGTGATTTTCCTTTGGGTAATGCAGCAGCTATACCCAATAATCCGGCATCACAAGATCTCAATTTTGAATTAGCATTGCGCGTTTTAGAAAGTGCGCCAGCGCCACGCACAACAGTTCAGTCGCCCTTAGTTTGGTCTAGCGATCCAACATGGAAATTGGATTACTCTAATTTAGAAAAATTACCTGCAGAAGAAATCACGCGCTTACGCAATGAAGTTGAGGCGGCTCGTGTTACAGCACGAGAATTGAGAATGAAGAGTGTCGGCGCTTAGGTTTGCCTAGATAAGGAATATCTACAGAGCGCATGAAGCGCAGTTGTTGCCTCATTTTGTGGGAAGTCTGAGATAGATTCTATGGCGAGATCTACCTCACGTTTTGCCGCTGCTTGGGTGTAATCTAGAGCGCCAGAATTTCGTACTGCTTGAAGTATTTGTACAAACACATCTTCTGGCAAATCTTGGTTTTGTTCAATAGCTGCGCGAACGAGTAAACGCTCTTCAGTAGTGCCATTTTCCAAAAGGTAGATTAGGGGTAGGGTGGGTTTGCCTTCTCGCAAATCATCGCCAGCATTTTTACCCATTTGCGAAGCATTAGCGGTGTAATCTAAAAGGTCATCCATTAATTGGAATGCGGTTCCAATGTGGCGACCAAATGCTGCTGCTTGGTTTTGCTGATCAACATTAGCCTTGGCTAGAATGGCTCCCAATTTAGTGGAGGCCTCAAATAATTTAGCTGTTTTATAGCGAATGACTCGAAGATAACTTTCCTCATCCACCTCTGGGTCATTCATATTGAGTAGCTGTAAAACTTCACCTTCTGCAATGGTGTTGGTGGCATCGGAGAGGATTTCCATCACCCTCAGGTCCCTAGGCCCTACCATCATCTGAAATGCCCGGGAGTAGAGAAAATCGCCGACAAGTACGCTAGCGGCATTCCCAAAAGCAGCATTTGCCGTTTCCCTGCCACGTCTGAGGGTGGATTCATCCACTACATCATCATGAAGGAGGGTTGCGGTATGGATAAATTCCACAACTGCAGCAAGCTCTAAAGCATGGGGTGTTTCGGTGCCATTGGCCAATGATTTGCTAATAAGCAGGAGAAGTGCGGGTCTTACCCGCTTTCCGCCTGCCTGAATGATGTAGGACGATATCTGGTCAATTAAGGCCACTTTTGAGCTCAGGCGAAGGCGAATAACATCGTCTAATGCCTTGAAATCTAAGGAAATTGGAGCCAAAATTTGGCTTAATTCATTGGTTTTGACAGTGATCGTCATGCAAGATATAATAATCGGCTTAGCTCATCCAGGGTGGATTAGCTTCATTGTAGATATTAATTGAGGTTTCAAACCATGTACGCGGTCATAAAAACCGGTGGCAAACAGTATAAAGTTGC
>JBFZCO010000010.1:0-16623 GCA_041307885.1 Burkholderiales bacterium
GATAGCCTTGACTTCATTAACCATAAATATGGCAGGGACTTTGTAATTATTTTGAAACAAGAAACCTTTAAAGGAGAATAAAGATGGGCATTCTCATCACATACCTCGCCGGCATGTAATCAAAGCAGCGACAAGAGCAGCTAAATAAATTTTTATCAATTAATCGAAAACTGATCAACTGAAATTGACATACCTTAAAGGAGATTTACATGACAACAAATGGAATGTGCCCGGTGGCACACGGAGCCAATACCGAATCAAGTAACACCCCCATGGCATGGTGGCCAAAATCACTTAACCTAGATATCCTTCATCAACAAGATTCAAAGACCAATCCACTGGGTTCTTCTTTTAATTATCGCGATGAACTAAAAAAGCTAGATGTTGCAGCCCTCAAAAAAGATATGAAAGACCTTTTGACGGCCAGTCAAGACTGGTGGCCGGCGGACTGGGGTCACTATGGTGGATTGATGATTCGTATGGCCTGGCATTCAGCAGGCACATACCGAATAGCCGATGGTCGTGGTGGCGCAGGAACTGGTAACCAACGATTTGCGCCTATTAATTCTTGGCCAGATAACGTTAACTTAGACAAAGCACGTCGACTCTTATGGCCTATTAAAAAGAAATACGGCAACAGGATTAGCTGGGCTGATCTCATGATTTTGGCAGGCACCATTGCCTATGAATCTATGGGGCTTAAAACCTTTGGCTTCTCATTTGGACGTGAGGACATTTGGCATCCTGAAAAAGATATTTATTGGGGCTCTGAAAAAGAATGGCTCCAAAAAAGTGGTGGCGATGGAAGCCGCTATTCAGGTAAACGAGATTTAGAAAACCCCTTGGCTGCAGTGATGATGGGACTTATTTATGTCAACCCTGAGGGCGTCGACGGAAATCCAGACCCATTAAAAACTGCGCAAGATATACGGGTTACCTTTGCTCGCATGGCGATGAATGATGAAGAGACTGTGGCACTAACTGCTGGCGGCCACACCGTTGGTAAGGCTCATGGTAATGGCAATGCAGCTAATTTGGGGCCAGTACCTGAAAGTGCGCCAATTGATGAGCAGGGTCTTGGTTGGATGAATCACAAAACGAGGGGCATTGGTCGCGATACCGTGAGTAGTGGTATTGAAGGAGCCTGGACAACCCATCCAACCCAATGGGATAACGGCTACTTTCATTTGCTCCTCAATTATGAGTGGAAGCTGACAAAGAGCCCAGCTGGTGCCTGGCAGTATGAACCTATCGATATCAAAGAAGAAGATAAGCCGGTTGATGTTGAAGACTCATCTATTCGCTGCATGCCAATGATGACCGATGCTGATATGGCGATGAAGGTAGACCCTGAGTATCGGAAAATATCAGAGCGCTTCCATCAAGATCAGGCCTATTTCTCAGAGACTTTCGCTAGAGCCTGGTTCAAGTTAACGCATCGTGATATGGGTCCTAAAGCAAGGTACTTTGGTCCTGATGTGCCAAAAGAAGATTTGATTTGGCAAGATCCTGTACCAGTCGGCCCGAAAGACTACGGTATTGAGGCAGTTAAAGCTAAGATTAAATCTTGCAACCTATCTATTAGTGACATGGTTTGCACTGCTTGGGATAGCGCACGTACTTACCGTGGCTCTGATAAACGTGGTGGCGCAAATGGTGCAAGGATTCGATTAGCACCCCAGAAAGATTGGGTTGGAAATGAGCCTGAGCGCTTGGCAAGAGTCCTTGCAGCCTACGAGAAGATCGCTAAAGAATCTGGTGTAAGTATTGCGGACATCATCGTGCTTGCTGGCAATATTGGTATTGAACTTGCCGCTAAAGCAGGTGGCTTTGATGTGAAAGTACCTTTCATACCAGGTAGAGGAGATGCCACTCAAGAAATGACTGACGTTGAATCATTTGAAGTTCTTGAACCGCTAGCTGATGGTTATCGCAATTGGCTAAAAGAAAACTATGTTGTCACGCCAGAGGAGCAGCTCTTAGATCGTACACAACTCATGGGCCTTACCGCCAATGAAATGACTGTTCTGATTGGGGGCATGCGCTCACTTGGCACTAACTATGGTGGCTCCAAAGCTGGCGTCTTTACAGAGAATGTGGGTGCATTAAGTAATGACTTCTTTGTAAATCTGACAGATATGAATTACTCATGGAAGCCAACTGGCATCAATAGTTATGATGTTGTTGAGCGCAAAACAGGAAAAACCAAATGGACTGCAACACGGGTTGATCTGGTATTTGGCTCAAACTCTGTACTGAGAGCCTACGCTGAAGTCTACGCACAAGACGATAACAAAGAAAGGTTCGTAAATGAATTTGTTGCCGCTTGGGCAAAAGTAATGAACGCAGACATTACAGACTAACTGTTGTTTAGCAATACTTGATAAAGGGGGTAGATATCTACCCCCTTTCTTTTGCTTATTCCATACCATTTTTGAATTTATATAAAAGAATGGAGTATGTTCACCTTCACCAATGCATAGTCTTAGTCACTAAATCTAATTTGAGATAATTCGCATTACTATACTGAGGCTGCCATCTCTAATTTACGAGAAATAACACTATGGATTTAATTGCAATCTTTGCTTCACTAGGCTTATTAATGTTGCTGGCCTATCGAGGTATGAGTGTATTAATTTTGGCACCAGTCATGGCGCTCTTAGCAGTTCTGCTAAGCGGCAATTTCAGTGATCTTTTACCTATTTATACGCAAGTATTCATGAAGGCAATGGGGGGGTATCTAATTCAATACTTCCCACTGTTTTTATTGGGTTCAATATTTGGTAAGCTGATGGAATCATCTGGATATGCACTGACAATTGCAAATGGAATCACTCACAAGCTAGGCTCTCAACATGCACTTCTAGCAGTAGTGCTGGCATGCGCCATTTTAACTTATGGTGGAGTATCACTATTTGTTGTAGCGTTCATGATGTACCCAATCGGCAAATCTCTTTTTGAGCGTTCCGCAATATCACTCAATCTTCTACCTGGAGCTATTGCATTAGGGGCATTTACTTTCACAATGACTGCGTTGCCTGGAACCCCCTCTGTTCAGAACTCTATTCCCAGTCCATTTTTTGGAACAGATGCTTTTGCTGCACCCGGGCTTGGTTTGATTGCTAGCTGCTTTATGTTGGGCCTTGGTGCAATGTGGCTCAACCGCCAAAAGCGTATTCTTGGTCGAGGGGACGCTGCTATTCAGAAAGATATTTCTGATAGCGAACATCTGGACAATGAAATCACATCTCACTCTAAAACAATTTCTTTTCAAATGGCCATATTGCCCATATTACTAATGGGTCTTACCAATCTAGCGATGGCTAAATGGTTTTTGCCAAACTGGCATCCTCAGTTTTTACAAAATAATGAATTTGGTATTGAATCGCTCTCATCACTTACCGGTATCTGGGCAATCATCATTGCACTAACCGTGGGAATCCTATTTATCTATACCTTGCAAGTATTAGTAGCTAAACAGGCTAAAAAATCTAATGAGGCTATTAATCAAGGATCCATCGGCTCAATGCTGCCTATTCTGAATACTGCTTCTGAAGTTGGCTATGGATCTGTCATTGCAAGTCTAAGCGGATTCGTTTTGATACGAGAGTTTGTGCTCAGTATTGCACCCGGAAATCCACTCATCAGTGAGGCCGTAGCTGTCAATGCTCTTGCAGGTATTACTGGTTCAGCATCTGGCGGTATGTCAATTGCATTACAGACACTTGGGGCTGATTATTTAGCCAAAGCACATGTTCTAGGCATTAGCCCTGAACTTTTACATCGCATAGCTGTTATGGCATCTGGGTGCATGGATACACTACCGCATAATGGAGCCGTGATTACCCTTCTCGGAATTTGCCAACTTACCCATCGTGAAGGCTATCGCTATATTGCCATGGTAACGATTGTTTTTCCTTTAATAGCCTTGGCTATTGTTATTCTTCTTGCTTCTTTTTTTGGTAATTTTTGATTGACGGGCTATATGCATAGTAACAATACAGCGTATTCAAATCCCTCATCATCAATAATGAAAGTTCGTAATGCAAGAAATAAATAATCTCATCAAATCTCTTGATCTACAACCGCATCCAGAAGGTGGTTTTTATAAAGAAGTACAGCGATCGAAGGTTGTGGTTCTCAATACAGATAACTCTAAAAAGAGAAGTGCATTAACCAGTATTTACTATCTTCTTGGAGGAGCCGACTTTTCATCTTGGCATCGAGTTGCTTCTGATGAGACCTGGTACTTCCATGATGGCTGTGATGTAGTAATTTACTTTTTTGATCAAAATAAAACTCTGCAAACGATACAACTTGGATCCGAATCAAAAGTTTTTCAAAAAACGATATCAGCCAATACCTGGTTTGCAGCAAGGCCGCTTCGCAAGAATGCATTCTGCCTAGTAAGTTGTGCAGTAGCTCCTGGTTTTGAATTTGATGACTTCGAAATTGCAAAATGCGAAGAGCTATTAAGTGAATTTGGATTCTGTCTGGAAAATAAAAAGGCTATAGAAGAGCTCACGCGAACATAGCTCAATATTTGAGCTAAATATTTAGCCTAACTTACGTAAAAAAGCGGGAATAAATTCGTCTTGCGATACCGTATTGAAATTTGGAATAAGGTCATCATTTGCTGGCTCTGATTGACCATTACCAACCACCTCTAAACAATGCGTTGCAGATAATAAAAACCGCTCAAGACTTTGATTAAAAGCAAAGTAATTTCCGTTCTCCAAGTTCACTATTTGGAGCACAGAAAATCCACAAACAGTAGCCAAAGATTGAATGCTCATTTTATGAGACTCTCTAAGACTTTTGATTTTCTTGCCAACTTCTTTGGCTTTTTTAATATCTATATAGTCACTCATACAAACCTAGGCTCTTTGCAGAATCTGATTTTGCTGTCCAAATAGCCTGATGTCTATTATCCGTAGAGCTAATACAAGACTGATACATGCCCCTGTCTTATCTCATACACTCTCATAGATGACGCCCTTTACTATTCAAACTCTCTTTCTGTTTTACAGTGCCTTAAGTTTTTTATCGGCGACCTTAATCGGTACCTTATTTTGGAAGAGAAATGATCAGTCTGCAAAATTATGGCTGTATGGTTGTTTACTAACAGCAATTGCAACGGTTATTACGGTTAACCGAAATGAAATTTCGCTCACGATCAGTTATAGCCTCATGGTTTCTATTGAAACCTTATCTGTTCTACTTTTTAGCGAATCATTAAAAAGGCTATCTACGACTCAATCAAACATGAAGTTAAGTTGGGTCACCTTTGCAATTCCAGCCGCTCTTTTTTCTTTCGTTGAACTAAGTAGACAAGCTACTAGCGGTCAAATAACCCCAGAAATTTCAGCAGTGACAACGATGACGTTTGCAATCGCAAATGTATTTTGTCTATACCAAGCAGTTCAAGCTAAAAAAGAGTTTGAAAATAAAGTTTTTTTTAATTTCTTAAGTATTGTTTTTGCAATAGTAAGCGCCCTATATCTCATAAGGATCTTGATTATCCTTAGTGGCTATAGCAATCATTCGTTTGATATTAAAACGCTCAATGTCATTGTTTGGTTTGCACTCTTTCTTTTTGGCGCCATTAGAAACCTCGCTTATATTGTTTTGCGATTACATCTTGGTTTCTCTGAACATAATCGCCTAAATAGCATGAATCTGCGCCTATCTGATATTTTGGAGGAGCGTAATGAAATGATTCTTTCCCTACAAAAACTCAATAGATCAGCCTCAATAAATGCACTAGCTTCTACTATTTCGCATGAGATCAATCAGCCCCTGGGCGCCTCTAGGCTCAATGCGCAATTTGCCGAGATGAAGTTAAATTCGGATCCAACTAATATTTCTCTTTTAAAAGAGCTAGTTCAAAATATATTAGGGGATATTAATAGGGCATCAACGATTGTCAAAAATTTATCTAGACTGAGTTCCAATAAAAATAATAGTGTCTCCATAGTTAACCTATCTGAATCCATCACTCAAGTAGTTGAAATCTCCAAAGGGAAATTACGCGCCTCAAAAATTATCATCGAACTTCATTGTGCAAAACATCTTCAAATAAAGATCAACATGAGTGAATGGCAACAGGTATTAATTAATCTGATTAATAATGCAATTGATGCCCTAGATGAGGTGACTAGAGATGATAAGAAAATATTAATTTCTGTTTCTCAAGCCGAGACAAACATTCATATTTCTATCGAGGATAACGGTCAGGGTATTGAGCCTGGTCAAGAATCTAAAATTTTTGACCTCATGGTTAGCAACAAAGAGTCTGGCTCAGGTATTGGCCTTTGGCTTTCGAAAAATATTATTAATCGTTTTGGTGGTGATGTTACTGCCCATAATATTGCTGAGGGCGGAGCTTCTTTTGTGATTCACCTACCAAATACTGGCATTGGTTATATTGCTCACGAAACTAGATAATTGTTGAATATAAAAAAACCACCCGAAGGTGGTTTTTTTATTACTCATAGTGTCGACTTATTTGTCTAGCTTAACAGTGACGCCGCTGGCGCTGAGGTTCAATTGGAGACCCTCTGAGGTACTTGTTAAACGCATGATGACACCGTTTTCATTTCTCAGAATTGTGCCACCAACACCACCACCTAAAGTGATGCTGCTTTCTAGCTTAGTAAATGTGCCAGCAAATTTAGAAATATCATTCAAATCATAAACTTCACCAACTGCAGATAGCTTCGATACCCCTACGTTTGCCCCGAGACTCATTCCACCAATTTTGAATGGATATTTTTTGCCTTGGAAGTTGAGAACCCCGCCTCCAGTACTACCACCCACAATTAAAGCAAATTGAGTTTCGTTAATATTGACTGTGCCAGATGGCTTTTTTGGAGCATCAGCCGCATTTACACTAAAACTTAAGACACTGAAGCCTAATATTAAAAACGAAAGAATCTTACGCATACTTTTCATATAACTTCTCCACTAGTTCAGCCTTTGGCTGTAATGCACACAAATTGGTAATATTGCAGATATCAGCTTACTCCAGATCCTTATCGATCATAAAGAAAACTTTTTCTATTAAGCTCCACCAAGACATAAAGGATTCGTATCTTGCACTGGCTTCACTACAGAACAATCGGGCGCATAGAGTGATTTAATACCTGCTCCTGAACAGGCGGTCAATGATAGTGCTGCCATCAACAGGACAAAACTGGCCAATATTTTTTTCATCTGTTTGTTTCCCTTTACTTGTTTATGAATATGATTTTATACGGTAATTGATTAGTCCCTTTTTATTACTCCCCAATAATCGCTGGAATCTGACCCGTTTTTATCCAGTCAATAATTGCTTTAGAGACAAGCTCTTCTCTACCACTCATTGAATGTAGATGGGTGCCCCCACAAATATCACCCGTGCCCTCACCACCCCTTACAGTTATTAAATTATTTTTTGAATAGGCTACTACTGTTGAGTAGGGGGTGTTTTTACACCCATCATCGCCATGATGAATATTTAATGCGGGAGCTTTCAATGCCGACATATCAAATGACTCGACAGAGTAACCATAGCTTCTATTAAAGCCCGCAACTGTCATCGCTGCGGAATGGATGCTTCCCTGAATCTCATTTCCTAAATGCTTACCTAGCCATTTTGATGAGATTGATCCATAACTATGGCCCATTACATAAATATTTTTGATGCCATACTTTTCTCGTAGTAAGGTCATTATTTTTCTAACATCATCCGCATGCTTTACCGAAGACCGATAGTCGTCGTTGCATCCCAATGGTTTATTGCCTGGGGCCACAGTATTTTCATCGCTAGGACAATCCATCACAACAATTGCAATTCCAGCCTGTGAAAACAATTCAGTATTATTTTTGAGGTAGTTTAAATTTCTCCGCCAATCATTTTCAGTTTTAATATTGGCAATTCCGGACCAACCACGATAAAAAAGCAATGCCGTATCAGACGGTATGGAGGGCTTAAGCAAAATGGCTCTTTGAACGACCGGAGTTTTTGTAAATACCCCCGATTCTCTTCCAGCATCGACTTCTAAAAGAATCGGCATCATTGTCTGGGCAATTGCTTGACTTAAAAAAGCAGATATCCATATGCCCAACAACCACTTCATATCTGCACCCTCCCGTATCTTGATTTATTAATCATAGTATCAATACATAAGTCAGCTTGAGCGCCCCTTATTAAGAGTATTTTAGGTCTGATCAGTGATCGACCCAGCGAGTAATTTTTGGTATTCTGATTCTTTCCATTTCAGATTATTTTCTTTTGAGCATCTACTGGACATCACTCTTGTTGGCTGGCGTTTTTGAGGTTGGCTGGCCTCTTGGCTTAAAGCTGGCTGATCTCCCAAATATGAAAATATGGGGTATTGCTTTGGCCCTCATCAGCATGACAGTCAGCGGCCTCTTGCTTTGGTACTCTCTTAAAGAAATTCCTATTGGGACTGCCTATGCCGTATGGACCTCAATTGGTGCTGTTGGCACCTTTACTATTGGTGTTTTAGTTTTTGGAGACCCCAATATTCCGCTGCGCTGGATCGGGGTTGCTCTTATTCTGCTTGGTGTCATTTTTTTGAAAATAGGCTAAAAATCTATTCTTATCAATCACAATTTCTATTTGGACAAATATCATGAGACTTCATATTGGCGGGGAAGAAATTAAAGAGGGCTGGAAAATTCTCAATATCTCCCAAAAACCCGGCGTTGATTTTATTGGGGATATTAGTGACTTAAGTATGTTTGAAAACGATAGCGTTTCAGATGTGTATGCAAGCCATGTTTTTGAGCATGTCAAACAAGCAAAGGTTTTAGATACGCTTAAAGAGATTAAGCGAATATTAAAGCCGGCCGGCCAATTCTATGTTTCTGTTCCGGACCTAGATATTCTGTGTCACACATTCATTAACCCCATCGTGTCCCCCGATATCAAGTACCATGTCATGAGAATGATGTTTGGCGGTCAGGTAGATGAGCATGACGTTCACTTTTTTGGGTGGAACCAACTCTTTCTCTTTGATTTTTTGAGGCAGGCTGGATTTAGCGATGCCAACCGAGTTGAGTCATTCGGCTTGTTTAATGACACAAGCGACTATAGGCCCTATGGATTTCCCATTAGCCTCAATGTCATTGCTACTAAGTAGGCTTACTTTTTAGCCTTATATTTTTTGATAGATTCTTTCAAATCGGTATATTCTTCACAGCCAAAAAAACAAGCCTTATCCAGTCTCGCCAATAAGACCTCTGCACCCGGTAAATCATTATTCATTAACTTTAGTTCTCCGTAGTACTCAAGAGCACCTCGATGCTTTGGATCTATTACCAATGCAGCTTGATAGTATTTTTCAGCCCCAACCAAATCCGGGGGTTGTTTTTTACGCAAGCTGTAGCCCATTAAGTTGTTCCAATCGGCTGAACTCGTGTCATTGGCCGTTTTCAATAGCGAAATTGCCCGATCATATTTTTCTGATTTAACACTGGTTCTGACTTCGGCCAACCAAAGGGCATCCTCCTTGGTGGGCGGTGTATCTGCTGCATATGCAAAGGAGACTCCCAAAAGGAGGGTGAATACTGCAGCAATGATGTTTTTCATTTGGGGGCCTCTCATTAGTAATGTTTCATTTATATACTGATTACACAAAATCTGCTTAAGGTATCGATAAATAACTGGAATCTTGCAAAAATTGCCTTTTAAACGGCATGCTTATTCCAGACTTTGGCCTGTTCAGTGAGATGCTTCTTAAATATTGCCGCTATTGGTGATAGTTTTTTTCCTTTGGGGCTCACAATATGCCAACTTGACTTAAGGGGAAACTCCTTACATTGAAGGATGGCAACCTCCTCTTGATCCGCCTTATCTCCCAGAGAATATTTGGAGAGGACTGCTATACCTAAGCCGCCTATCACTGCTTGCTTAATTGCCTCATTGCTTCCTAACTCTAGCCTGACCTCTGGTTTGAACTTCAGTTTTTTAAAATGCGCATCTGTTGTCATTCTCGTACCAGAACCTTTTTCCCTAAAGATGAATTTTTCATTTTTTAGCGATACAAGATCAACTACCCTTTTCTTCGCAAGTAAATGCTTTTTAGATGCTATCAATAACAAGGGGTTAGGCATAAACACTTCATCCTCTATTTCTAGATGAAGTGGTGGCTGAGACATAATGTAAAGATCGTCTAAGTTTTCTTCCAATCTCTTAACTACACCATCGCGATTTAAGATTTCTAAAGAAATATCTATTTGCGGATAGTTTGAGCAAAAGGTCCCTAGTATTCTGGGAATAAAATATTTAGCGGTACTTACTACGGCAACCTTTAGCTTGCCTCGCGTTAATCCTTTGAGGCTATCTACTTGCTGCTCAAATACTTCCCACTCACTATAGATGGCTCTAGCAGTTTTTGCTAATTCTTGACCCACCTGTGTTAAATGAACTTTTCTAGCCACGACCTCATATAGCGGCACTCCAACAGCATCTGATATTTCTTTTAATCCCATGGAAGCAGTTGGTTGTGTCACGTGAACCATACGGGCCGCTGCGCTGACACTCCCAGTCTCGGCAAGCGCCAAAAAAAGTCGTAGCTGTCTAAAAGTAATATTCATAGGTTTTTATCTATATTTAACTAAGTAAATATCGATTTTACTTTATAGATGATTTTCTCTAAGATCATTCAAAAAATAGACTTATGAATATCTTTCTAGACCCCGCAATTCTCTTTTTCATCTTTGGTATTTTTGCCGGCTTGGTGAAATCGAATTTAGAAATTCCACAGCCCATTTCTCGATTTCTTTCGCTATATCTATTGATGGCACTTGGATTAAAAGGGGGTTTTGCCTTAAATAAATCTGGATTTACGCCAGAAATCGCCATTAGTCTTGGTTTGGCGATCACTCTAGCCATTGTCATACCTCTTCTAGGCTATTACTTTTTAAAGCGCAAGTTAGATAAATTAGATGCCGCTGCCATTGCAGCCACTTATGGCTCAATTAGTGCAGTGACCTTTATTACAACCACCCAAGTTTTGGATCAAGCGGGCATTGCTTATGGTGGCCATATGGCTGCCGCCATGGCTTTAATGGAGTCTCCTGCCATCATTATTGCCATCCTTCTTGCAAATAGAATTCGTCAACAACGCTCAGGCAATATAGATGGGCATACCTCATTAGGAAAGGTGCTTCATGAATCCTTTACTGATGGCGGACAGCTTCTCTTGTTGGGCGCCCTATTGGTGGGACTTATATCTGGTGACGCAGGCCATAAAGTGATGTCGCCATTTTCAATTGATTTATTTAAAGGTCTTTTAGCTTTCTTCTTACTGGATATGGGATTGCTTGCAGCAAAGAGTTTGGGGGAACTCAAGGGAAAGCCCTCCATTACTTTGGTCTATGCCTTTATTGCGCCGCCCACCCATGCCATGCTGGCTTTAGGTTTATGCCATTTACTCCACGTCCCCCTTGGAGACACAATTCTCTTAATGATTTTGGCGGCAAGCGCTTCTTATATTGCGGTTCCCGCAGTTTTACGCCATGCAATGCCTGAAGTGAGCCCGGCCTTGTATATGGGAATGTCATTGGGGATAACATTTCCCTTAAATATCATTCTAGGCATTCCTATATACAGCGCAATAGCTCAATATTTTGTTTAAAAATTACTCCAACAAAATGCCAAGCCATTCAAAACCGTATTCTGGACTTAAAGCAAGTCTCCTGACTCAACACGGTAAGGAGTTAGTCATTTGTCCGCAATTATTTGAATCAAATGGGTTAGAAGTCATTCATGTCTCAGGTTATGACACTGACAAACTTGGAACATTTACTCGAGATATTCCACGGCATGGCACTCAACTAGAAGCCGCAAGAAAGAAGGCTAGAGTTGGAATGGAGCTTTCTGAGTCAATGCTTGGCATTGCTAGCGAGGGTGCTTTTGATAATGATCCCTATGTAGGTATGCTTCCTTGGAATTATGAACTGGTGATTTTGATTGATGACATTCGCAATATTGAGATTGTTGGATTTTTTGGAGGTCAAGCTAATAATGTTGGCAGACAGGTCTCTAGCTGGGATGAATTAAATACACTTCTTTCAGAAGCCCAATTTAATACGCATCAACTGGTTGTTCGCCCCGATGACGAATACCATCCAGAATCACGCAAGGGAATTAAAGATTTTGAATCTTTACAAGAGGCCTTTGAATGGGCAATGCGTCTTTCTAAAAATGGAAACGTATTTATAGAAAATGATTTAAGAGCCCACGCCAATCCAACTCGGATGGCCAATATCATGAAAGCTACGCAAGATCTCTCGCGAAAGATGAATTCCTTATGCCCACAGTGTAAATCTCCTGGGCTCTGGATAACAGAAAGGAAAGGCGGGCTACCCTGCTCTTTTTGTAAAATGCCAACGAATTTACCAGTAGCTCATCTCTGGTCATGCGTGAAGTGTGCGTATAAAAAAGAAGAAATAATTGCTAATCAGGTGGGTGCTGATCCGTCAAAATGCAATTACTGCAATCCTTAATACTCCTGTATCAGTCCTTTTCCCGAATCACCAGAGGAACTCCAACCTCGCCTGCATAGAACACGATGAGCTTCACGGGTGTAGGGCCTTGATTCACACCATAGTGCCATTGATCAACCAACTCAACAATCGAGTCACCCGCATTGAGAATCAACTGCTTCCCATCCTTAGCAATCACGGTTAGTTGTCCTTCTAGTATTACTCCGGCATTAATTACTGGATGCTTGTGCATTGGCAATTTTACGCCCGATGCTATTTCATAGCTCTGAATCGTTATTTCTGGATTTTTTGATGGGTACGGTGGCAGTGGGCTTCCGTCCCACGATTGAGTTGCCTTCAGTATCTGAGTGACTTTTATTTCATTTTGACTTTGTTTGACATGTTCTCGGACTTCTGCCGATTGAGCGAACGAAAATAGAGAGAGCCCAAGCAGCAATATTGAAATGAGAAGTTTCATATATAACTCCGATTGTTAATGGCTCTTCAAATAACCAATGACCCAGGCCGGGTCACTATCACTTGGAAAGATGGGGTAGTGAACAGCCTCAATCACACCATGATTGGCAATTAATGTAACTCGCTTTAATAACGTCATTCCTGCCACTGTAAAAGTTGGCATATTCAATGCCTTTTGAAACTGATGATTCACATCACTAGCAATAGGAAATGGTAGGTGAAGTCTTTCGGCCATTTCTTTTTGATATTCGGTCGACTGGACACTCAAACCCACAAGCTTGGCACCAAAGGATTGAAGCTCTTGATAGTGATCTCTAAATGAGCAGCTTTGCGGTGTACAACCTCTTGCCCCTGGAATTTGATCCCAGCCATCTGGTAGCGCGACGTTAGGCTGCCCTGTCATCGGGTAACAATAGATTACCAATTTGCCTTTAATATCGGAAAAATTAATGGACTTACCATTCGTGGTATCCAAAACAATATTGGGCAGTCTCATTCCCTTCAAATGATTAGTCAAGCCATCATCTTGAGGAATGGGAAGATCTGCAGGAAGCTGGTTGAAATTTGTCATTAATGTATTCTATTTAAGCTAGCTCAAAGGACGAGGAGAAGAGTAAATACCAATCGGAAACAGTTTTTACTGATTCCTAATTGGTGGCGAGGAATCGATCAGGCTAAAGAATGTCTGATCTTAAGCCCAGAATGCTCTAATTTTTGGTGCTTCGATTTTTGAACGCTCGTAGCCTGTTCGCAATGCTCCAGTAATTTGCTTTGGGTCAAGCAAGTCAACACCTTTGGGTGTGCCGGCAACTATCCACTTGACCTTCGTACCAGTCGCCCTAATGTCTTCAATATTTTTAGCGATGGGATGTGGAATTGTTGTCAGTATTGCGCCTGTCAACCCATCAGTCAAAGTGATGATCAAAGCTCTTTTTGAGCCAGCTACCAAATCCACATGTGCCGGATTAGAACAAATTCCTCCATCCATGACATAACGCTGACCCAATAATGTTGGCCCAACAACGCCTGGCAATGAGCTGCTTGCTGCTGTGCCGTGCGCCAAGGGAATGATATTCTTTCTGGCAGCTTGTTGACCAACAACAATACGCTCACCCGTATAGCAGTCTATTCCCGTTGTGAACATACGGCTAGTCGGCCAATCTTTTTTACTATCACCTGTCAATAATGCAGCCACTCTTTCAACGCGCTCGCCGTTTAATTTATTGTCAGCAGCTAATGCGGCATGGCCAATTACTCTGCGAGTTTCAATGCTGCCATCAGTTGCGCTCATATTAATTTGATCGGCTCTCATTTGACTGATATTAGGCTTCGTTACTGGAGCAATCTTGGCAAAAATCTCTGGAAACTTTCCAAAAAAATCAAACTCAGTCCGTAAACGAGCAAACTCTCCAGAAAGTAATGACGAGCCCATATAAGCACCAGCAGAAGTGCCAACCACCATTTCAGGAAGCTGAACCATGTCCAAGCCCGCCTCAATAAGGCCGTGAAAAAATCCGCAATACCAAGCGATGTAATATTCTCCGCCGCCACCGAGCACCAACGTTCGATCTAGACCCTTTGCTAATTTTGAAACTGTAGGTTTTGTGGCAATAGGTATTACCAGACCATCATTGGCAAACAATTTTTCAGAAATCTCATTTGCCTTTAGTTCAATACTAGATTTAGAAGGCTGTGATTGGGCATGGGAAGAACTAATGCCGCCTCCGGAGACGGCAGTAATAGCGACTGCACCGACAGTAGAAGCTTTTAAGAAATTACGGCGAGATTCTTGTGTCATATCAGATCCATTTATATTTCACTAATTTATAGCAGATCTTAAAAAAGAAAAATTGCCCGTAGCTAATTTTGGCATCCTGGTTGCTCGGGAATGAATCTACTGGGCCATAAGACATCTGGCTAAATTAAACCAGCTTATATAGGGCCCAGCCTAAGTTCAACACTGCCAATGTAATTAGTGTGCCAAATGTGAGCTGCATTCCCAATATGCGCTTACTGAAATCCGGTGGTGGCACATTGATGCCTTTAGCATGAATCAATCGCCCAATAATGAGAGTGATGCCCGGGATAGCCACCAACCACCAAGGCGCTCCATTTAGCTCAAGACAAGCGATTAAGATAATTCCAAAAGGGACATATTCAGCAAAGTTGCCTTGAGCTCGAATGGCCCTCTCAAGGTCATCAAAGCCACCGCTTCCTATACCAATTTGATTCTTTCTTCTAAGGGCAATAACTGCAAAAGAAAGTTTTACAAAGATGATGGTTAAGGTGGCAGCAATGACTGAGGTGATCAACAGCATGGAGAGTTCCTTAAAAGAAGATTTCTAGATACTAAGTGGAAATGAAAATCCACCCTTAGGTAGTTTTAGTGAATCTTGCTAGCCCAGAGCACAATCAATTAGGGCACAGTATTATAACTCTATTGCTTATCATTTTCAGATTCAGGCATTGCGGTAAATAGGAATGTAAGCATAATAAGAACGACAAAACGAAAAGCTGCCTCTACACCATTCCACTTCTCAGATTGCCACATACAAAACCATTCTCCACCAACAACAATAAATCCAAAAAACCACAACATAAACCCAACCAAACAACCAAGATAAATCCAATTCTTGGCTCGCGCAAATGCCACAGGGGAATTCATATTTCTGAACATGCAAGTAACCCCAACCAACAGTAATATGCCCGTTAGAAATTCTGCAAATATGATTAGTCCATAGGTAAGATTCCAAAGAGTCGGATTCAGAATAGCCCTGTACTTCAAAGCGTTATCGGGAAAAACAGTATCCATAGAAAGTGTATGCTGAACAAAAGCATAATTAGAGTCGTAATCAGCTAGATTATTAAAGCCCACTAGAAGCGCGAAAATAGAGAGCGATAGGCAAATGATCATTTTAGAAACGCGAAGAATATTCAACTCTGTTCATCCTATTTATTACATCAATAATTGATTCTAAAGTTTTGCCAAAAAGTGAAATGGCTTTTTTAAGGAAGCTTTAGTCAGGTCTGCTTTCGATTGATAAATAGTGCGTCACATTCTGGCTCAAGAATGCCGCCTAATATCTGGGTTTGGCTAAAACCACCCCCCTGATTGATATCGTTTGCGCTGAAGATAAAAGCATCAATACCCGATCTTTTAATGGTGTCTATGGAGCTTCCGAAAACAACACCTTGAATTCCAGCCCAAATTAAGGCACTCATACACATGGGGCACGGCTCTCCAGTTGTATACAAAATTAGATCCGCCCAATTTTTATTTCCGTGTTGCCTGACGTAGTCATTCATACATGCTATTTCGCCGTGAAAAGTCGGATTTTCGTAGGTTGTATTAACGCCCTTAGCCAACATGACTCCGTTACTCGCATTGGTAATTACTGCACCAAAGGGGTACATGGGGTTTTGTGCTGCCATAGTTATTGCCGCGCGCATGCCTAACTCATGTTGTTTTAGCGAAATTGCATCAAAAGCTCTCCTTGCTGGTGGAGCAGCTCGACTCATTCCAAAAGCCCCAATACTACAAAGACAAAGTAAGGCGTGGCGGCGGTTCATGTTCTTATTCCAGATAATCTTTACCTAAGCATAATGAAAAAACCACCCGAAGGTGGTTTTAGTGTTTCTTGGCGGCCC
>JBFZCO010000011.1:0-7295 GCA_041307885.1 Burkholderiales bacterium
GGCATAGGGAAAAAGAAACTCCACCGCTTTAAAGCCCCCAATCTTAGCGAGCGCAAAGCGCTCTAAAAAGGGTTGCTCATTAAACAGCATGGTGAGGTTAGCAGCAAAGCGAGGCATGAGGGTCCTTGGGGAGAGGCGTGGGTTGGCTAGTGATTAAGATTGCAATACAGCAACCGGTGCATCTTCAATCGATTTAGCTAATGGCTCGAACTCGTTCACATTATCAATCTCAGTACCCATAGCAATATTTGTTACGCGCTCTAAGATCACCTCAATGACAACTGGAACTTTGAATTCAGCAATCCATGCTTCTGCTTGTGCAATCGCAGGAGCTAACTGCTCTTCTCTCTCAACACGAATTGCTTTGCAACCAAGTCCTTCAACAACCTTCACGTGATCAACACCATATCCTTTAATGATTCCAGCACTCTCAGGGATATTCACGTTATCAAAGGCTAGCTGCACACAGTAATCCATCTCAAAACCACGTTGCGCTTGACGAATTAATCCTAGATAGCTGTTATTCACGAGCACTTGAATGAACGGCAACTTAAACTGTGCGCCTACCGCTAATTCTTCAATCATGAATTGGAAATCATAATCACCAGACAAGGCCACAATTTTTCTGGACGGATCGGCAGCTCTTACACCTAAAGCTGCTGGAACAGTCCAACCTAGTGGGCCTGCTTGACCACAATTAATCCAATGGCGTGGTTTAAAC
This sequence comes from Burkholderiales bacterium, assembly GCA_041307885.1. Classification (GTDB taxonomy): domain Bacteria; phylum Pseudomonadota; class Gammaproteobacteria; order Burkholderiales; family Burkholderiaceae; genus Polynucleobacter. The sequence goes on from JBFZCO010000011.1 coordinate 722, forward strand.
ACTTTAAGAAACTGTGCGCCAGCAATTTGGGATAAACCAATAGTGCTCACGTAAGTCACATCCTCACCAAATGTTTGGACCATTTCCTGATAAACACGCTGAGGCTTCATAGGAGACTCAGTGAAGTTAGTCTTACGCTGATAGTCAATCGAATTTTTTCTAGCTAAACATTCAGCAGCCCATTTACTGCGATCCTTGAGTTTGCCAGCCTTCTTCATTTCAGCAGCCACTTCCACGAATAGAGCGAGGGCTGCTTTGGCATCAGAAACAATGCCATAGTCCGGCGTAAATATTCTACCGATCTGCGTAGGCTCGATATCAACGTGTATAAACTTACGACCCTTGCAATACACTTCAGTCGAACCGGTATGGCGGTTTGCCCAACGATTACCAATACCTAAAACAAAATCACTAGCTAACATCGTGGCATTGCCATAACGATGGGATGTTTGCAAGCCAACCATACCCGCCATCAATGGATGATTATCGGGAATGCTACCCCAACCCATCAAGGTTGGAATGACAGGAATACCTGTAAGCTCAGCAAACTGAACGAGTAGATCTGAAGCATCAGCGTTAATCACACCGCCACCAGAGACGATCAATGGATTCTCAGACTCATTAAGCATTTCTAATGCTTTTTCAATTTGCTTACGGCTAGCTTGAGGCTTATATGCAGCTAACGGCTCATAAGAGTCGATATCAAATTCGATTTCAGCCATCTGTACATCGATTGGCAAATCAATTAAGACTGGGCCAGGTCGTCCTGAGCGCATTAAATGAAATGCCTGCTGAAATACTCGTGGCACCAAGGCTGGCTCTAAAACAGTCACTGCCATCTTTGTGAGTGGCTTAGCAATAGATGCAATATCTACTGCCTGAAAATCTTCTTTATGTAGCTTTGCACGTGGTGCTTGCCCAGTAATACAAAGAATAGGAATGCTGTCAGCTTGTGCTGAGTACAAGCCAGTGATCATGTCTGTACCGCCAGGGCCAGATGTTCCTATGCAAACACCAATATTTCCAGGAGCAGCTCTGGTATAGCCCTCAGCCATATGCGAAGCACCTTCAACGTGTCTTGCAAGAACATGGGCAATCGACTGACGCTCTCTCATCTGAGCATACAAAGGATTAATTGCAGCGCCTGGGACACCGAAAGCCTGGGTTACCCCCTCCTTCTCCATCACTAAAACTGCTGCCATTGCCGCTTTCATTTTTGCCATGATTCATCTCCTGGTTTTGATATGACTGAATCATCGACAAAATCTCCCACTTTGAGAACCTCAGCAAATCTATATCTAGTATTCCTCCATGGAATAGTGTAAAAAGTCCTTTTTAGTGCTCTGAGAGTTGATTCATGGATCGCGTACAAGGCATTTCCCTTTTCATAAGAGTGGTTGAAACCGGCTCTTTTAGTAAGGCAGCAGAGGATTTGGGCATCACCCAGCCTACTGCGACCAAATTTGTTGCAAGCATGGAGAAACGCCTAGGCGTACTTTTGCTTCACCGCAGCACTCGTGGGGTGACCCCCACGGAAATTGGCAAGCTGTACTACGAAAAATGCAAATTGATTGCCCGGGAGATTGAGGAAGCGGATGATTTAGCCTCACTTTTACAGTCTAAGGTGCGCGGTAAATTAACGATTAGCTCTTCGGTAGCGTTTGGTAGGCGCGTGCTGACACCCACCATCTTAGAGTTTATGTCACAGCATCCAGAGCTTGAAGTCGATCTCAATATGGATGATCGCTATATCAACCTCATTGAACAAGGCGTGGATCTCGCAATTCGGATGCGGCGTTTACCAGACTCTTCTTTGGGCTCTCGGCTACTTGGTATGAACCCATGGGTTCTGGTAGCCACCCCTGATTACCTGTTAAAAAATCCAGCCCCAAAAAATCCAGAGGATATTCGAAAACATCAGGCGCTTATTTACACAACAGCTCAAGGTGACCACCGCTGGAACTTTACCAATCCCAATGGTAGGACTGAGGTGGTGGAGGTTGCTGGACCATTTACTTCCAACAACCTTTCTTCTATTTTGTCCGCAGCAAGAACTGGTATGGGCTTGGCAGTTCTACCAGTATATGTAGCACATCAATCGATCAAAGATGGGGTGCTGACACCAATCATGGAAGAATGGTCCTTACCCGCCCAAGAAATTCATGCAGTGTATTCATCCCCAAAGCATGTGCCAACTAAAGTGAGTCAATGTATTGATTGGCTCCAAACACGTTTTAAGGGAGAGTGGTGGGAAGTGTCGACAGGAACTAAACCGGAATAAAAAAACCCGCCCATGATGGGCGGGTAAAGTTACAACATAGGTACTACATGACTTCGGTACTAGAGCTTATGCAGCCATAGGAAGAGCTAAACGCCCCTGCGATGATTGCACTCTCGTGTTTAGAAGCTTGGTTAAAGCAAAGACTGTGCTTAAACAAGGCGTAGGGGTTTGGGTAATTTGGCCCAATTCAATGACTGAACCCAGCAAGGCATCAATCTCCAAATTATTGCCAGCTTCAAGATCTTGAAGCATCGAGGTTTTGTGCTTCCCAACCTTTTCAGCACCTGCGATCCGTCTATCAATATCTACCCGAAAGATCACATCTAACTTTTGGGCAATGGCTTGGGCTTCACTCATCATATTGCGCGCCAAATCCTTTGTTAGCGGGAATTGACAGATGCCCTCTAAGTGCTCATGCGTTAAAGCGCTAATAGGGTTGAAGGTCATATTGCCCCACAGCTTCAACCAAATCTCAGCACGAATATCTTCCAATATGGGCGATTTAAAACCAGCGTCAGTCATGATCTGTGAGATTTTCTCTGCCCGCTCTGATATTGAGCCATCTAGCTCTCCAATTGGAAAGCGGTTCCCCTCCACATGCTGAATAACGCCTGGAGATTGGGTAAAGGTAGCGGGATACACCACACATCCAAGAATATTGGCGGGATTGATTTTCTTCATAATTGAACCATTGGGATCAACCGTTTCCACCACGTGATCTTCATGCTGACTGTTGAGGCGCTGAAAATACCACCAAGGAATTCCGTTTTGCATTGGAATTAATACTGTTTGTGGGCCCATCAACTTGGCAAGATCATCAACGATCGGCTCAACCTGATGCGCCTTGACCGCTAGCATGATGATTTCTGGGGTATCGACTACTGCTGAAATTTGATCTACCGCCTTCACTTGGGCTGATATCGGAAAGTCGCTACCCTCAGGAATTAATCGCAAACCATTCTTTTGAATTGCTTTTAAAGTTTCTCCTCGAGCAACTACAGTCACATCATTACCGGCCTTCGCCAGCATGACCGCTAAGTAACCACCAATTGCCCCACCACCTCCAATGATGCATATTTTCATGATGACTCCATAAGAACAATAAATTTTGAGTTGAGATCATCATGTACAAAGTTTTTAGCAATGAGAAGTCAATGAATCTCATATGTCATATTCCAGATGAGAATACCCCGGATAAAAAGACCATCTGCCCAGCACTTTGAGATCGACTTTAGGGCTAGTAAAAACCCTAAACATGAATCAATAGGAACGTTGAATACGCGATTATTTTCTATTTAGGGTAGAAGCTCACTAATCTCGATCAAGTTTTGATCTGGATCTCGGACATAAACAGAATTAATCTTCGCAGTCGCACCTGTGCGGATCACTGGGCCTTCAATAATCGGCCAGGATGCTGCTTTTAACTTAGCAATTACCAAATCCAATGGTCTATCGGCTATAAAACACAGGTCAAGAGAGCCTGGCATGGGTATATTCGCTTTAGGCTCGAACTCTTTTCCCTTGATATGAAGATTTATTTTTTGATTGCCAAACTTAAATGCTTTGCGCTCAACCGGTGGGGTTCCACCGATAAAACTTTCTAATGTCATCCCTAGAACGCGTGTATAAAAATCAATACAAGCCTTTTCATTGGAAGTGGTTAATACAAGATGGTCCAAATGATCAATCATCTTTTTTATCTCTTTTAATCGTTTCAAAAGATTTGTTTAGCGCAACTCATCCACGTATGCTGGTGCCGGATGGAGATCACAAGCACTACCGGCCTTAGCTACTTGACCAGGAACTGGGTGCCCCACAATCTCCGGCAATTCACGAGCTAACTGAAGCAACCGGGGAATATCAATGCCCGTGTCATAACCCATGGCATCGAGCATATGAATTGCATCTTCACTTGAGATATTGCCACTAGCCCCAGGCGCATAAGGGCAACCGCCAAGACCACCCAAAGAACCATCAAAACGAACAATGCCAGATTGAACTGCTGCTAAGACATTCGCAAGACCCATTCCTCTGGTATTGTGAAAATGGAAAGTAAGCTGAAGATGGCTAAATTTCTTTTGTAAGTCACTTGCCATACGAGCAACTTGTGCTGGGTTAGCCATGCCAGTAGTGTCACAAATTGTCACCCCGCGCACCCCTAAATCTGCAAAGCGCTGAACAAATTGCTCCACAACAGTCTGAGGTACATCACCCTCCATTGGACAACCGAAAGCAGTTGAGAGCGATACATTAATTGGCGTTCTTCCGTCAACAAAACGAATGACCTCCGCTAAACCCATAAAACTTTTTTCTCGACCCATTCTCAAATTAGCAAGATTATGAGTTTCTGAAGTAGACATTACCAAATTAAATTCATCTGCACGAGACTCAAAGGCACGTTCTGCGCCACGTAAATTGGGAACTAAGACCGTGTATTCCACACCAGGAAAACGCTCAATTTTTCCCATGACCTCTTCAGCATCACGCAACATAGGTATTGCCTTAGGTGAAGTGAAAGAGGTTGCCTCAATTTTGGCAAAACCACATTGGCTCAACTCATCTATGAGCTTGACTTTATCTTCTGTTGGAATAAAGCTGGACTCGATTTGAAATCCATCTCTAGTAACAACATCATTGAAAAATATTCTAGTCATTCAATTTATTCGCTAAATAGGTTGCTCAATTACTTGGTAAATGCAACACCACGCTCTTTGAGGGAATCAATTTGTATATCTGTCAAACCAATACTGCGTAAAATTTCATCCGTATTCTCGCCAATATTGGGCGCTAATGATCTGATTGAGCCTGGTGTACGAGAAAGCTTTGGAATTACTCCTGGCACATCCAACTTGCTGCCATCATGCATTTGAATAGTCTCAATATTACCTCGCGCCTTAAAGTGCGGGTCATTAGCAATATCTGCAACGGTATATATTTTTCCAGCAGGCACTGCGACTGAATCCAATAATTGCAAAGCCTGATCAGTAGTCTTTGTTTTAGCCCAATCGCCAATAGCCTGATCTAATTCCACTACACGATCTACTCTGCCATCATTATTTTCCAGCGCAGGATCATCTGCTAAATCACTACGACCAATCATACCCATTAAACGTTTGAAAATACTATCTCCATTACCTGCGACTAATACATAGCCACCATCCGCACATAAATAAGCATTACTTGGTGCTATCCCTGGCAACGCACTGCCACCGGCTTGTCTTACTTCACCAAAAGCACTGTACTCAGGTAGTAAACTTTCCATGCAATTAAATACAGCTTCGTAAAGAGCCACATCGATCACTTGACCCTGCCCACTACGATGGCGCTCTTGTAGCGCCAATAAAATACCGATGACGCCATGTAATGATGCTAAGGTGTCACCAATACTGACACCCACCCGGACAGGCACCCTTCCTGGCTCAGCAGTGAGATGTCGCAATCCCCCCATTGCCTCAGCAACTACACCAAAGCCCGGCTTATCTCGATATGGGCCAGTTTGTCCATAACCACTAATTCTGAGAACAATCAATTTGGGATTGAGTTCAAGTAAATCTAAGGGATCTAAACCCCAGCCCTCTAGTGTTCCTGGGCGAAAATTTTCAATCAATACATCCGCCTCAGTGATCAGTTCTTTGACAATCTCTTGAGCTTCGGCTTGTCGCAGATCTAATGAGAGTGAGCGCTTGTTGCGAGATTGAACCTGCCACCAAACTGAAGTGCCTTCTTTCAGTAAACGCCATTTACGCAATGCATCACCAGTCTTAGGTGGTTCGATCTTGATGACATCGGCACCAAAGTCAGCCAAAGTCTTTGCAGCAAACGGTCCAGCGATTAACTGACCCATTTCAATGACTTTGAGGTTGGCTAAAGGCTCCATAGACTTCCTATAAAAATAAATGTTTACTAAAGTTACGCTCTTTTACGCCAGTTGAGAATTGTCATTTGGTAAGCAAGCCTAAGCATTGTTAGGCTTGCTTGTTTTCTCCATTACTGAAAGACATGAATACATTACCAAACTTGCTTCTTGCCATCAATCCAAGTTTCTTTAACTCGAATATTGCGAATATCTCCCGCAGGAGTCTTGCGAGGATTCTTCTCTAAAACTACTAAATCAGCTTGCTTACCCACCTCTAAGCTACCAATAATATTATCGGCAAAGACTTGGTAAGCAGCATCGATAGTAACTGCACGAATAGCATCATCAATGCTAACTGCTTGAGTGGGTCCAAGCACTTTTTGTGGGGGCAATTGCCATAAACGCGTTACTTCTTCACTGACATAATTCAATGGCCC
>JBFZCO010000012.1:0-5018 GCA_041307885.1 Burkholderiales bacterium
CTGCAAGTGTATGCAATTTGAGACCAACATCCCGTGGCAGCGTTCACATCAATTCTTGCGATCCCCTGGAGCCACCAGTCATTACTCCTCATTATTTATCTACCGATGAAGATCGCAAGGTGGCTGCAGATTCTTTACGATTGACGCGCAAGATTGTAGAGAGCGCTGCTTTAAAGCCTTATATACCAGAAGAGTACAAACCTGGTCTTCAGTATCAAACTGATGCTGAGTTGATTGAAGCGGCAGGCAATATCGGTACAACAATCTTTCATCCAGTAGGCACCTGCAAGATGGGTCGCGATGATGATCCAATGGCGGTGCTCGATTCTAAGTTAAGAGTAAGAGGGGTTAAGCATCTGCGGGTGGTGGATGCCTCAGCAATGCCAACAATCACCTCTGGCAATACTGCTGCACCTACCATGATGATTGCAGAACGTGCAGCGGAACTGTTGATTAGTGAGTAATCAACGCAATCGTCTACCCTTAAGTCACTTCTTGCTGGCTTTAGCCATAGTGGCGATCTGGGGTACAAACTTTGTAGTGATTAAAAAATCACTGGATGCTTTTCCACCATTCTTATTTGCAACACTACGTTATGTTTTTGCTTTACTGCCAGCAATCTTTTTTATTAAACGTCCGAATGTTTCATGGCTTAATTTATGTTTGTATGGTTGTTTTATTGGAGTTGGTCAGTTTGGTATTTTGTTCTTTGCAATTGATGGGCACATTACCCCTGGGTTGGCTTCACTTGTAGTGCAAACCCAAGTATTTTTTACCATTGGGTTTGCGATGTATTTTGCTAAAGAACGGCTTTACTTTCCTCAAGTCATTTCAATTGGCATCGCAATGATGGGTCTATTGGTGATTGCCTGGCACATTGATAATCAAACTAGCTTACTTGGTATTGGGCTGGTGATCCTTGCAGGCTGTGCATGGGGTGCAGGAAACACGGTTAGTCGGCAGGCGGGCTCAATTAATATGTTTGCTTATGTTGTTTGGGCAAGCGCGTTTTCAATACCACCCTTATTGTTACTCTCCCTTGTTTTTGAGGGTGGATATGGCCCCTTAGTGATGGCGCTGGAGCAAGCCTCAGTAGGAGCTTGGGCCGGTGTTTTTTGGCAGTCTTGGGCCAATACTTTATTTGGTTATGCTGCCTGGGCATGGCTTTTATCTAAGCATCCAGCGGCTCTCGTAGCGCCAGCCCCTTTACTGGTTCCCATCTTTGGCATGGGAGCAACTGCTATTTTCTTGGGTGAGTCGCTACCGGGGTGGAAGTTCTTAGCAGCAGGCTTGGTCATGGTGGGCTACCTGGGCACCATTTATGGTTTATCGTTCACCAAATATTCCTTGAGGAAATCATGAAGATATTAATTGTTGGTGCTGGTGGTATTGGCGGGTATTACGGCGCTCAGTTGATGTTGGCAGGCGCTGATGTTACTTACTTACTCAGGGAAAAGCGCCAAGCACTGATTCAAAAACAGGGTTTAGTAGTAGAGACTCCGCGTGGTAGTTTTACGGTTCATCCTCAGACTGTGACTGCCAATGAGCTTACGCCCAGTTATGACTTGATCATCTTGGCGCCCAAGGCATTTGATCTAGAGAATGCTTTGCAGTCAATTGAAAAAGCATCGACCAAGGGATTGATTCTGCCCTTTCTCAATGGCGTAGCGCATATTGAGCAATTAGATCAACGTTTTGGAAAAGACCGAGTCTTAGGCGGCATAGCGCATATTGCCGCAACGATTACTGAGACAGGCGCAGTGAAGCAGTTAACTGATTTACATATGTTGACTGTGGGCGCACGCGTGCCCAGTCAGGAGGTAATAGCAAAAGCGTTTCATGCACAGTGTCAGAAAACCGATTTCGATGCAGTCTATAGCGACAATATTGAGCAAGCACTTTGGGATAAATGGACATTCTTGAGTACCTTGGCGGGGATGACCACTTTATGCAATGGCTCTATTGGTGAAATCGTGGCCACTCCTTACGGCGGCGATTTAACTCGTGCGATGTATTCAGAATGCTGTGAGATTGCCAGCGCTCACGGATTTGGGATTTCTTTGGGAGCTCAAACAAAAGCAATCGAAATGCTCACGGCCGTAGGTTCACCAATGACTGCATCGATGTTGCGCGATCTCAATGCTGGAAATAAAACTGAACATGATCATATTTTGCAAGAGATGATCAAAAAAGCAGAGACCAAGAAATTGCCATGCAATTTAATCAAGATGGCTTTTACCCATATTGAGTTGATTGCGCGCCGTCAAGGTTTGTAGGATGCGCTGCTCATCATGATTTTACGAATTCTGGGGATTACCCTCCCAATTTTTGCAATTGTGTTTGCAGGCTTTTTATATGCCAGATATCGCAAGCCCAATATGAGTGGTGCCAATCACACCATTATTGATCTGGCATTACCTTGTTTTATTTTTGTTTCTTTATCCGCTAAGCCACTTGATTTCACTAGCGCAGGCTATTTGGTATTGGCGGCAATTCTGATTGTGGTTTTGTCAGGTTTATTAGTCTGGCCACTGGCAAAATATTCTGGCACAGGGGCTAAGGCCTTATTGCCATCGATTATGTTTACCAATGTTGGGCCGATTGGCATTCCATTAACCGTATTGGCATTTGGCCCTGATGGCTTAGCACCTTCTGTACTGCTCATGGTGCTTTCAAATATTTTGATTTTCTCTTTAGGCGCAGCAGTCATGACCGGCAAAATGGACGCAAAAAGCATTTACGCGAGTCCCTTAGTGTGGTCGATGGCATTGGGTTTATGGTTTGGGCATTATCAGTTAACGCTGCCAGATTGGCTGGAAACCTCCATCACGATGGTGAGCGCCATTTTGATTCCTCTCATGCTGATTTCCTTAGGTACTCGGCTGGCTGAAGGAAAAATTGAGCATGTGAAAGCGGGTGTTGTCGCTTCAATTTTGTCAGTCGTTCTGCGCATTGTTGTGGCTTTTGCGGTAATCTGGTTGCTCCCTCTGGAGCCTATTCAAAAAGGGGCATTAATTATTTTTGCTGGATTACCCCCGGCCGTATTTAATTACATCTTGGCCGATCGGCACAATCAAGAACCCCACAAAGTGGCTTCAATTGTGATGGTGGGACATCTGCTGTCGGTAGCTTATTTGCCCCTCGTTATTTGGTTGGCAATATGGGTAACCCCCGCATAGCGTCTAGAGGGCTCACTTAAGCCATTAAACCAAAATGGTTTTTACGGCTTTATGACACTAGCCCTAGAGCTAATTTCCTGAAATGGATTAGTCGTGACTAAGGCTCCAAAGCCTGATTAATCCTAGCTTTGAAATTATTGGTCTAGCTAGAGAGACGCAGGCGGTGATTTAAGGAAAGCTTCTTTTTTCCAGAACTAGCGTAAACCCCAATTGAGATGCCTGTAAGGAGGAATACGATCTTTTGTGTAGCATTACCGATCAATAAGACCAGAATTGGAGATACTCGATGTCAATAACTGCCAAAGATGCAGCCCCAGTAGTAGTTCAGGAAGAAAATACAAGTCAGTCACGTAGAAAGTTTTTCAGCAAAGCGGGTGCCGCTGCTGTCGCCGTTCCGTTGGCTGGCTTTCCGATGATTTCAGTTGCTCAATCACCTGTTGTATTGAAAATGCAAGGTGCTTGGGGTGCTAAAGACGTCTTCAATGAAATGGCTGAAGACTATGTCAAAAAAGTAAATGAAATGTCTGGCGGTAAACTCAAGATTGATTACCTCGTTGGCGGTTCAGTGGTTAAACCATTTGAAGTGACTGATGCGGTTAGTAAGGGTGTTCTAGATGGCGGCCACCAAGTTGCGGTTTACTGGTACGGTAAATCTAAGGTAGCCTCTTTGTTCGGCTCTGGCCCAATTACTGGTGCTAACGCTGAGCAAACCCTTGGCTGGATTCAGCGTGGCGGTGGCGATCAGCTCTATCAAGAGTTGCTCCAAAAGCTGAACCTCAACATCAAAGGTTTCTTTGCATTCCCAATGCCAACTCAGCCATTAGGCTGGTTTAAAAAGACTCCACCAAAAAATGCTCAAGAGCTGGTTGGTTACAAATATCGTACCGTGGGCTTAGCTGCTGACTTGATGCAAAGTATGGGTATGAAAGTAACTCAGTTGCCAGGTGGTGAGATTGTTCCTGCGATGGAGCGTGGTGTGATTGATGCGTTTGAGTTCAACAACCCAACTTCTGACCGTCGTTTCGGTGCTCAAGACGTGGCCAAGAACTATGTAATGGGCTCATTCCACCAAGCGATGGAATTCTTTGAAATCATTTTCAATAAGACTAAATTTGACTCACTGTCTGCTGAAAACAAGGCAATTCTGAAGTATGCAGCCGAAGCGGCTTCATCCTCAAATACTTGGATGGCTCAGGATTACTACTCCAAAGATTTGCAAGAGCTGATTACTAAGGACAAGGTGAAGGTTACTAGAACACCAAAATCCATTATGGATGCACAGCTTAAGGCTTGGGGCGAGTTGACTCAAAAGTTAGAGGCTGAAGACCCATTCTTCAAGAAGTGTGCAGATTCTCAGTTGGCCTGGGCTAGGCGCGTTGCTTACTATGGCTTCTTGAATGACGCAGACTACAAGGCAGCTTACGAGTATGTATTCAAAACTAAGCTTCCAGTATAAAATGCTGATTTAGTGATAAATAAAGGCCGCTTTATTAGCGGCCTTTTTTGCAGTAGCACGCTATGTCTCTAATATTTATCAATATTAGAGACATTAGTATTAAAAACAGAAGCGCTAAAAGCGTACTGAGGAGAAAGCAATGCTGGGTTATATCAAGTGGGTTGATGGCCTGTCGAAATCCATAGGCCATGCCTTTGGATGGGCGGTGGTCCTATTGACTCTGGGAACCTGTTACGAAGTGTTTATGCGTTATGTGCTCAATAATCCAACGGATTGGGCATTTGATATGAGCTATATGTTCTACGGCGCATTGTTCATGATGGCGGGGCCATACACACTATCTAAGGCCGCAATGGTCCGAGGCGATTTTTTATATCGTACCT
>JBFZCO010000013.1:0-9409 GCA_041307885.1 Burkholderiales bacterium
TTAAAGGCAGGTGAGGGTGATAGAATTGTCATCTTCGGATCCTTCTATACCGTTGCCGGCGTAATGGCTTATCGAAACAACCAGGCGCATTGATCCATGATTCGTTTATCGAAGCTTTTTAAGCGAAACTCTGAGACTGATAACCTTAACCAAGGGTCAGTGAGGGGTCGTCGTACCGTAAATACATTAGCCCCACGCAGCTTTCAGAGAGCCCAAGAAAGCGAAGAGCTCGCTCTGACTGAAGACCCAGAGCAGCAACGTGCACGCCATCGTTTGATTGGTGCCGCAATTTTAGTTTTGATTGCAGTTGTGGGTTTGCCGCGTATCCTAGACGATAAGCCAAAGTCATTCAATAACGACATTGCAATTAATATTGTGACTAGTCTTCCCGTCCCCGCCGCAAATATTTCTGCAGTGGAGGAGAGGCCTAAGGCTGCTAATTCTGGAGAAGCGCCATCAAAAGAAAATGATGTTCAATCTTCAAAATCAATAGCTCCCATCTCACCCACACCATTTGCAGAATCTAAATCCGAAATCAAGCCTGATACCAAATTAACACTAGCTCCAACTAAAAGTGCATCAATAGGATTGGCTGCTGGTGAAGAGGTTGTTTCAGCTCCTGCGCCTAAGGCTGCAGGTGAAGAGGTGCCAAAAAAGTTATCTAGTTCGGGTAAGTTTGTTGTGCAGATTGGCGCCTTTGCCTCCGAAGAACGTGCTAAGGGCTGGATTAATAAAATGAAAGAGCAGAAGATCCCGAACTATGTGATCAATAAAACTAGTCCAGATGGAACTAAGCTATTTGTTCTTCGGGCGGGTCCTTTTGCTGATAAAGAGACGGCAGAAGCAGCCGAGAAAAAGGTAAAGGCCATGGGGCTATCACCCCGCTTGGTTGAGGTTGGGACCCCCTAATGGAATTCTTATCCACCCTCAACTTAACAACGGTGGATTACTTCACCTTAGTAGTGCTTCTAGTGTCTGGACTTATCGGCATTTCAAGGGGATTATTTAAAGAAGTTCTAGCACTTGCCTCATGGTTTATTGCTGCTTGGGTTGCTTATCATTACACCAACTATTTATCTACTGAATGGCTATCCAGTTTCCACATGGATGAGCTCTTAAGTTTAGGTGTTAGCTTTTTAATATTGTTTATTCTTGCTTTAATTGGATGCGGTTTAATTGGTGGATTAATTCAGAAAATTATTCTTTCGGCAGGTTTGAGTTTGACGGACCGCTTTCTAGGCTTAGTTTTCGGATTGTTGCGCGGTGTATTGGTGGTAGTGATCATGGCTACCCTTGCCGCTTTGACGCCGATTCCACAAAGCGTCGCTTGGCAGAAAGCTCTAACCAGACCTGCAATTGATATGGCAACAGGACTTATTAAAGGTTGGCTGCCTGCAGACTGGGCAAAAAAATTAGGCGATGCAATGCCTAAAATTACACCAACGATTACACCTTCATTAACAATAGGGCTCTAGGCTTATGTGCGGCGTCGTCGGAACTGTTTCTCATACTCCTGTTAATCAACTTTTATATGATGCGCTACTGCTTCTGCAGCATCGCGGGCAAGATGCTGCAGGCATCGCAACAATGAACGGCAATTCATTCACAATGCACAAAGCTAATGGCTTAGTGCGAGACGTCTTTAGAACTCGCAACATGCGCAGCTTGGTGGGTAATGCTGGCATTGGTCAGGTGCGCTATCCAACTGCAGGCTCTGCTAGTAGCGAAGAGGAAGCTCAGCCATTTTATGTGAGTGCACCGTATGGAATCATCCTAGCGCATAACGGCAATCTGACCAATGCACCAAGTTTAAGAGTGGAGATGGCTTATCGTGATCGTCGTCATATTAATACCAGTTCAGATACTGAAGTACTCCTAAATGTGCTGGCTGATGAATTGCAAAAAGAAACAAATAGTGTTGCCCTAGATGAAGGTGCAATGTTTAATGCTGTTACTCAGGTTGCAAGGCGTGTCAAAGGCTCTTATGCGGTGGTGTCATTAATTGCTGGGTATGGTCTATTAGCATTTCGTGATCCATTTGGCATTCGCCCTCTGTGTATAGGCCGCATTGATACTCCTAAGGGTCCTGAGTGGATGATTGCATCTGAATCTGTCGCCTTGGAAGGTCTAGGATTTACATTTGTCAGGGATGTTAATCCAGGAGAGGCAATCTATATCGATATCGATGGTAATTTTTACTCTCGCCAATGTGTTCCGGACGCTGTGCTGACACCCTGTATTTTTGAATATGTCTATATGGCGCGTCCAGATTCCACTATTGATGGTGTTACGGTATACAACGTGCGTATGCGCATGGGTGATTATTTGGCTGAGAAGATTAGAAAAGAAACGATTCCTGGCGAGATTGATGTTGTGATGCCCATCCCAGACTCCAGTCGCCCAGCAGCAATGCAAGTTGCTAAACGTTTAGGGGTTGACTACCGTGAAGGCTTCTTTAAGAATCGTTACATCGGTAGAACGTTCATCATGCCAGGGCAAGCTGTTCGTAAAAAGTCTGTCCGTCAAAAACTTAATGCTATGCGCATCGAGTTTAAAGATAAAACAGTTTTAATTGTTGATGACTCGATTGTGCGCGGGACGACATCTTTTGAGATCGTACAAATGGCACGTGAGTCTGGCGCCAAGAAAGTAATCTTTGCATCAGCCGCTCCACCAGTTCGCTTCCCAAATGTTTATGGTATTGATATGCCAACTCGCAGTGAATTAGTTGCTTACGGCCGTACTGATGAAGAAATAAACAAAATGATTGGTGCAGACCAGTTAATCTACCAAAGTGTTGAAGATATGAAGCAAGCTGTTAAAGATATCAATCCCAACATTAAAAACTTTGAAGCTTCTTGTTTCGATGGTCATTACATTACTGGGGATATTAACGAATCCTACTTGGATGCACTTGAAGCCGCTAGAAATACGTCTGAGGCCCAGGCTGACCGCCAGAGAGACTCAAGCGATTTTGCCCGATCTCAGCTGCATCTTCATTTGGCTACTGAAGATTAAAAACAACGTCAGATTTTCTGGCTTAAGCCTAGCTGGGTCAATTTCACAATTCGGTGTCAAAATAGCGCTATGAAGAGCAAAACACCACGCAAGAAACCTGATTTTTCAAAATTAGCACCAGAGACAATCGCTGTTCGTGCAGGCACACGTAGGACTGCAGAATATCAAGAGCACTCGGAAGCCTTATTTTTGACTTCGAGTTTTTGTTTTGAAAGCGCTGAACTTGCGGCTGATGGTTTTGCTCATGCTGATCAAGGCTTTATCTATTCGCGTTTTACCAATCCAACGGTCAGCATGTTTCAAGACCGTCTTGCTGCTCTTGAGGGTGGTGAGTCATGCATTGCGACTTCCTCAGGCATGGCTGCAATTCTTACAATGGCGATGTCTCATTTGCAGGCAGGCGACCATGTTGTTTGCTCTCGCTCAGTTTTTGGTGCGACCATCCAATTATTTAGCAATATTTTAGGGCGCTTTGGCATTAGCACTACTTATGTAGATTTATCCGACACCAAAGCATGGCAAGATGCTATTCAAGAAAATACCAAGCTGTTTTATTTGGAAACACCGTCTAATCCATTAACGGAGATTGCAGACATTAAAGCAATTTCAAAGATTGCGAAAAAAGCAAAAGCACTTTTTGCTGTAGATAATTGTTTTTGTACTCCGGCATTGCAAAAACCGCTTTCTCTTGGAGCTGATGTTGTGATTCATTCAGCTACAAAATATTTAGATGGGCAGGGGCGGGTTGTTGGCGGCGCCATTGTTGGAAGTCATGATTTTGTGATGGGCAAAGTGTTTCCGTATGTCAGAACGGCAGGCCCAACTCTATCTGCATTTAATGCCTGGGTTTTTCTCAAAGGTTTAGAAACGCTTGATTTACGCATGAAACAGCAATCCCAAAATGCCTTGGCGCTAGCGCAGTGGTTGGAAAAGCAGCCCGGGGTAGAGCGTGTTTATCACCCCGGTCTGAAATCACACCCTCAGCACGCATTAGCCATGCGTCAACAAAAGGCTGGCGGCGCCATACTTTCCTTTACTCTGAAAGGCGGGAAAAAGGCTGCATTTAAGCTGATTAACCAGACTAAGTTATGCTCTATCACTGCTAACCTTGGCGATACGCGGAGTACTATTACCCATCCAGCGACAACTACACACTGCAGGGTAAGTCCTGAGGCTCGCAAAGCAGCCGGCATTACAGACGGTTTAGTACGTATTGCGGTTGGCTTAGAAAATATCACTGACTTAAAAAATGATCTTGTCGGCGGTTTAAAGAAGTAATAACAAGCAATCCTAAAAAGGTTCAAGAATGAGTTTTTCTGATGCTGCCCAATTTTGGAATGAACGCTTTGATCAGGAGGAGTTCATTTTTGGAAAAGAGCCTAATGAATATTTGGTACAGCAAGCAAGGCTCTTCTTAGGACCCGCAAATCAGGTTCTTTGTATTGCTGATGGAGAAGGCCGTAATGGTGTGTGGCTTGCTAAGCAAGGTATGTCAGTGACGGGATTTGATCTATCTGATATTGCACTAGCAAAAGCTAAACAGTTCGCACAAGACAATCATGTAGATGTTCATTACAGCCTTTGTGATACAGATGGTTTTGATTGGCAGGCGAATACTTACGATGCTGTTGTAGCGATTTTTATTCAATTTGCTGACCCCCAAATGCGTTCTAGGATTTTTAAGCAGGTTTATCAAACGCTTAAACCAGGTGGTATTTTTATTCTTCAGGGATACACTCCTAAGCAATTGGAATATAAAACTGGTGGCCCATCAGCGATTGATTATCTGTATACAGAGGCGATGATTCGTGATCTTGCGAAAGATTTTGAGATCCTTGATCTTGCGTGCTATGAAAAAGAACTCTCTGAGGGTGCAAAACATACAGGCATGTCAGCCTTGCTTGGCTTGACTGCAAAAAAATGTTAATTACCTTTTTCTCTTCGCCATGAAAACGATTGAGATTAAAAGTGCTTGGCAGGGTAATAGTGATTGCCTATCTTGCTCGATTCGAAGCTCAGCACTTTTTGCTGAACTAAACGAGGAAGATTTTTCTAAGATTCATGAGCCTATAGACGATTTGCGTTTTGAAGCAGGTACGCAAATTTACGCCCAAGGTGAATCGGCTAATCATTTATTTACCTTGCGCGAAGGCTATATAAAACTTTTGCATCTCAATTCAGATGGCTCTGGGCGAATTGTTCGTTTAGTTGTTCCAGGTGATTTATTTGGAATGGAGGCATTGCTAGAAGAGCATTACGTGCATTCAGCTGCTGCTTTATCCAATGCGCATCTTTGCCGCATACCTAAACCGATTATCCAAAGCCTAGGTGAGGAGTCACCTAGATTGCATCGTCAAATTGTTAAAAAATGGGGTGAGGCACTATCTCAATCTGAATCTTGGTTCTCCGAGATTAATACTGGTCGGATCGAACTGCGCTTAGCCCGTTTCTTTTTGCGCCTGGCCAAGGAGGGTGATGGTCAATTAGCAATTGCTCCATTATTTAAGCGGGAAGATATGGGTCTCATGATGGATGTGAAGTTTGAAACGATTAGTCGCGCTTTGGCCTCAATGGCGGATCAAGGTTTGATTTCAAATGTGAGCCGCTTAAGCGTACAAATACCCAGCATTGAAAAATTACGTCAATTTTCTCTTTCGGGTATGTAATGTTCAGATAAAGAAAAAGGCTGCCAAGGCAGCCTTTTAACTTTTTGGGGCTATATAAAATTAAGCCTTTTTAGCCCAAGCAGAGCACCAGCCTTTAGCAGCAACTTGCTTTGTGCCAAATAAAGAGCAACCACCAGCAGTAGCAGAGCCTTTAGGCTGCCATAAAGCACAGTTATCGCATACCTGACCAGCAGCATACTTAGGGTACTTGGCTTTATCAACTTTCGAAGCATCTTCTTTATATCCTAAAGCAGCAGCTTGTGGATCGGTTTCAGAAACCATAGTTTGTGCTTGAACTTTACTATTTAGCGCTATGGTGCATGCACCAGCGGCTGACAAAATCATAAATTGGCGACGACTGTTCTTCATTTGTATCTCCGGTATGGGTGTTATGAAAAAATTATTAAAACTGGCATCAATCATAAAACTGCCTAAATACTGGGCAATAGGGGTTTATCTGTATTCACTTAACCCGTTTCTGCTTTTTTTAAAGGCGCTCAATTATGCATTAATACGTATAAATGCATATAATCTTGTCATTGGCTCCTCTTTTTATAAGGTTATTTATGAAGCTTGTTTTCTCTTTGTCTTTGGCGTTGTTCTCTTCATTTGTCTTGGCCCAGACCAGTGCGCCAGCATCACCAGAGTTGCTGCAGATTATGGAGAAGTCAACTAAATTTACGGTTAATACTCCAAAAGGACCGATCGAGATTACCCGCGTAATGACCTCTTGTGCCAAGAATAAGGGGTGGCTACAGCCATTAATCCCATTTAAAGGGGTTGTGCCTGCTGATGAAATTGATGTTTTGAATGCTTTAAACGATAAAGATTCATTGGTGGTTGATATGCGTGATGTTAATGATCGCGTTAAAGGCACCATTCCTGGATCAATTGGCATCCCTTACACTGAAGTGGCAATGCGTATGGATGAGCTGGGTTGTAAGAAAGTTTCTTCTGGATCCAAAAAATGGGACTGCTCCAAGGCAAAGAAGGTTTATGCTTTTTGTAATGGCGCGGTTTGCCCCCAAAGCCCAATAGCCATGACTGCAATGGCTCGAGACGGTTTTCCTGCAAATAAGATTTATTACTATCGGGGCGGTATGCTAGATTGGGATGCTCTTGGTTTAACTACGGTTAAGGGTGAGTTTTAAGCGTGTTTATACCTTTGCTTATTATTTAAGGAGCTTTTGCTCCTTTTATATTTTTAGCTTGCGATCTTATGCTGAAATATAATATACTTAAATATATATTATTTAGTTCTTAAATAAAGGTTGATATGAAACAAGAGCAAGTAGTGCGCAAACCAGATCCTTATTGGAATCCAATGCTGGCTGGAGTTCTTCTCGGCATAGTTTTATTAGTTACATTCGTTGTTACTGGTCACGGCTTAGGTGCGACAGGCTTCACCACACGCCTTACTGCCTGGCTTGGTATGAATCTGGCACCAGTAGCCACGAATGCTAACGAGTATCTTGGCGGGATGGTGGAGGAGGGTAAGCCTTTGAGTTCGTGGATTACCTGGCAAGTTATTGGCGTTGCTTTAGGAGCACTAATCTCTGCCTTTTTTGCACACCGCATCGCATTTAAGATGGACGGAGCTAAGTTTTTGGGTGGCTCTAAGCGACCGATAACTGCATTGCTCGGCGGCATCTTGGCTGGCTTTGGAGCTCGCATAGCTGCTGGTTGCACTAGTGGTCTGGGTTTATCGGGCGCAGCAGTTCTGAGTCTTGCCGGGTTTACTTTTTTATGTACATTTTTTGCAACCGGCTTAATCGTGAGTCATTTTATGAAGACGGAGAAATAACATGTCAGAAATCATTTCAGGTTTATTGCTTGGTGGTGCATTTGGCTTTGTATTAGAGCGCGCAGGCTTTGGTAATCCAAATAAATTGACTGGGCAATTCAGGTTGAGCGATTGGTCAGTATTCAAGGTCATGTTTACAGCAATCGTCTTGGCATCAGTCGGTTTAATGGTTTTGGAGCAAATTGGTTATCTATCCAGTGGTGATTTATTTATTCCACCAGCTTTTCTAGGTGCAGCTGCCCTTGGTGGGGTATTAGTTGGAGCAGGCTTTGCGATTGGTGGCTATTGCCCTGGTACATCAGTTGTGGGAATGATGTCGGGACGTATTGATGCTGCAATTTTCCTGATTGGATTATTGTTTGGCACAGTCATTTTTGCGGCAGTGTTTCCAGCGGTTGAATCATGGACCTTCTTCGGTGAATTTGATAAAGCAGATGCTTTGCCAGGGCTTTTAAATGTATCCACGCTATCGATCAACATAGTCATGATCCTTGCTGCAATTGCAATCTATATCGGGGGAGCCTGGATGGAGAAGAAGTTTGGTGGCCCCGTTTCTTCGCAGTCTTAATTGAACTCTTAAAAGGAAATACCATGTCTAAAAAATCGACTGTTGCAGCACTTGCACTAGCTTTAGCAGGACTATCTGCTGCCCCGATGGCATCTGCTGATGCACCTAAAAATCCAACGAGCACTGAGCAAAAAACGCCTTGCGCTCCAAAAAAAGAAGCCTCTAATCCATGCGGCCCAGCAAAGAAACGCGCTTCAAATCCTTGCGGTCCATCAAACCCATGTGGACCTAAGAAGCGCAAATCAGCTGACTAATTTTATGTTGATTGAATCCACCCTCTGCCTGGCAGCTCAAGAGCTTGCGACAATACAGTCACGGTATGCCGCTAATGGCTTGAGCATTAGTAAAGTGGCTTTATGTGGATCAGATCAATTTAAAGAGTGGAAGCATTATCCAAAAAACGATCTGATTGATGAGCAAAGTGACTATGAGTTTTATTATCATGCGCACTCATCAGATGAGATGCCTCATGGTGAGCATGGCCATTTCCATCTTTTTAAGCGCGATGAACGTGATGCATCTGTATTTCATCACCTGATTGCCATATCGCTTGATCAAACAGGTTTGCCAATGCGTATTTTTACAACCAATCAATGGGTTACTGGTGAGCGCTGGCTACCAGCCACGCAGACGCTTAAGTTTCTGAAAGATTTTGATATGGCAGTCAAAGGGCGAATGGCACCCTTATCTCGCTGGGTTAGTGCTTTTACTAAGTTGTTTTATTTGGATATGGAAGACCTCATCATCGAGCGAGACCGCAAGATGATGGATCTTTCTAGTGAGTTAGGTGGTCTTGAAAAGGTCTATGAAAATAGAGATCATCACGTTTTAACGGAGAAGAGGATTGATTTACTAAATCGTCTTTCTGAGCATTTATCGATTGTTCATTAACAAAGGAGTCACAATGAAAAAATTGCATATTGGATTACTAGTTTTACTCAGTAGCTTGGCTAGTTTGACCCAAGCTGTGAGCCTACCTGGACCAGTAGTTAGCGCTGAATGGTTAACTGCAAATAAAGCTGAAGTTCAGATTTTAGAGGTAAGGGGAGATGTTGCGAGTTTTCAAAGAGCTCCTGAGTTCGAATTAAATAAAAAAACTGGTAAGCAGATATTGGTAGAAGTTGGTGGCCATATCAAAGATTCATCTTTGCTTGACTTTAAAAAAGTTCGTGCAGATCGTATGATCGATGGCAAAAAAATAAAATACCTTATTCCAGAGAAGGCGGATTTTGAGAAGCTGATTCAGTCTGTTGGTATTAACGCAAATAAACCAATTATTTTGGTTCCTGTTGGCGTTGATATGTCTGATATTGATGAGGCCTTGCGTACCTACTGGCAATTTAAGGTCTATGG
>JBFZCO010000014.1:0-7439 GCA_041307885.1 Burkholderiales bacterium
GACCTACAGGGCCCAAAAATTCGAGTGGGTAAATTTGCCGATAGCAAAATTATTCTTAAAGAGGGCGAGCAATTTATTTTGGATACTGCCTGCGAACTTGGTAATCAAGGGCGGGTCGGGCTGGACTATAAAGAATTACCGCAAGATGTTCGCCCTGGCGATCGTCTTTTACTCAATGATGGTTTAGTTGTTCTACGAGTGGAAAGAGTTCAGGGTGGTGAGATTTTTACACTAGTTGAGCAAGGTGGCCCGCTATCAAATAACAAAGGTATTAATCGTGCTGGCGGTGGTCTGACAGCCCCGGCTTTAACTGAAAAAGATATCGCTGACCTAGATGCCGCTATTGCCATGGGTGTGGATTTTTTAGCGATTAGCTTTCCCAAAGATGGCGCTGATATGGCCTATGCAAGAAAGTTAGCGGATGCTGCAAGCGCTAAATATGGCGTTGGTAAAGTTCGTACGATTGCGAAAGTCGAGCGTGCTGAGGCTATTGAGAATGAGGCCCTGAAAAGCATTATTGCTGAGAGTGACGGCATCATGGTTGCTCGTGGTGACTTAGCGATTGAGGTGGGCAATCCTGCTGTTCCTGCCTTGCAAAAGCGCATGATTAAATGGGCATTAGAGGCCGATAAATTTACGATTACTGCAACTCAGATGATGGAGTCGATGATTAATGCTCCAGTACCGACTCGTGCGGAAGTCAGTGATGTAGCTAATGCAGTCTTAGATGGCACTGATGCGGTGATGCTCTCGGCAGAATCAGCTGCTGGCATGTATCCAGTACAAACTATCAAAGCAATGGCTGAGATTTGTGTTGAGGCTGAAAAGTCAGATCTCGTCAAGCTGGATACTGACTTTTTAGATCAAACGTTTTCACGTATCGATCAGACCATTGCCTTGGGTGCCTTGTTCACAGCACATCATTTAAATGCTAATGCGATCGCGGCCTTGACAGAGTCTGGCTCTACTCCCATTTGGATGAGTCGTCATAATATCCATCTTCCTATTTTTGCGCTGACTTCAAAGATTTCTACTCAGAGAGCATTAAGCACCTACCGCAACGTGTTTCCTATTGGCTTGGAGTACACCAAAGAACGGGATGCGGCTTTACAAGAGGTGGAAGATTGCTTGAAAAAATTAGGTGCTGTGAAGAAGGGCGATGTTGTTGTTCTCACTTCTGGCGAACCGATGGGTGAGCCAGGCGGCACTAATACACTCAAAATTATTCAAGTGAAGTAATTCACGAACCCTTTTTTATTTCATGACTAACAATTTTATTAAGAGATCATCATGGCATTAGTATCCTTACGACAACTTTTAGACCACGCAGCTGAAAATGGCTATGGCTTGCCAGCCTTCAATGTCAATAACTTAGAACAAGTCACTGCCATTATGGAGGCTGCAAATGAGGCGGATTCCCCAGTAATCATGCAGGCCTCGGCAGGGGCGCGTAAGTATGCTGGTGAAGCATTCTTACGTCATTTAATCTCTGCAGCAGTTGAGGCATATCCTCATATCCCTGTTGTGATGCACCAAGATCATGGTCAAAGTCCTGCGGTCTGTATGGCTGCAATTAAGAGTGGCTTTACCAGCGTCATGATGGATGGCTCGCTAGAAGCTGACGGCAAATCAGTTGCTAGTTATGAGTACAACGTGGATGTATCTAGAGAGGTTGTTAAGTTCTCCCATTCTATTGGCGTGACTGTTGAAGCAGAATTAGGTGTACTTGGCTCGCTCGAAACAATGCAGGGCGATAAAGAAGATGGTCACGGCGCAGATGGCAAGATGACCCGTGAGCAATTGCTAACCGATGTTGAGCAAGCCGCAGATTTTGTGAAGGCGACACAATGTGATGCATTAGCAATCGCCATTGGAACAAGTCATGGTGCTTACAAGTTCACCAAGAAACCCACTGGCGATATTCTGGCGATCGATCGTATTAAAGAAATTCATGCACGTATTCCCAATACCCATTTAGTAATGCATGGCTCCTCAAGTGTCCCCCAAGAATTGCTTGCAGAGATTCGTGAGTTTGGTGGGGATATGAAAGAAACCTATGGTGTGCCTGTTGAAGAAATTCAAGAAGGCATTAAGAATGGAGTGCGGAAGATTAATATCGATACTGATATTCGTCTTGCAATGACTGGCGCGATTCGTCGTTACTTTTTTGAGAATCCCAGTAAATTTGATCCACGTGACTACTTAAAACCTGCACGTGAAGCTGCAAAAAAAGTCTGTATAGCGCGTTTTCAAGCCTTTGGCAGCGCAGGCCAAGCATCCAAAATTAAGCCGATCCCTTTAGAGAAAATGGCCGAGTTGTACAAGAGCGGAAAATTAGCTCAGATTGTGAAGTGAGATCAATATGCCAGCTTTATATGCCACATCTATTAAGTCACTCCCTTTGTTATCTAAGGGCAAGGTACGCGATGTCTATGCACTAGGCGATGACAAGCTTTTAATGGTAACAACGGACCGCTTGTCAGCTTTTGATGTGGTAATGGGGCAACCAATTCCAGAGAAGGGAATTGTTCTCAATCAAATGGCGAACTTCTGGTTCGATAAATTGGCCGGTGTTATTCCTAATCACTTAACAGGCATTGATCCCATTAGTGTTGTTGCTGCTAATGAGGTTGATCAAGTAAAAGGCCGCGCTGTCGTTGCCAAGCGACTCAAGCCTATCTTGGTAGAGGCAGTAGTAAGGGGTTATCTTGCTGGTAGCGGCTGGAAAGATTACAAAGAGACGGGCAAAGTATGCGGAATTGCTTTGCCAGCCGGATTAGAAAATGCGCAAAAATTGCCCGAACCTATTTTTACTCCCGCTGCAAAAGCAGAAGTGGGTGAGCATGATGAGAATATTTCTTTTGACAAAGTAATTGAAATGATTGGTGAGCAGTTAGCTAATCAAATTCGTGAGGTAAGCATTCGTTTGTATAAAGAAGCCTCTGAATACGCCGCTACTCGTGGAATCATTATTGCGGATACGAAGTTTGAATTTGGTTTAGATAGCAATGGTCAACTGGTCTTGATGGATGAAATTTTGACGGCCGACTCTTCCCGCTTTTGGCCTGCTGAAACCTATTATGTGGGTGCTAATCCACCGTCTTACGATAAGCAGTTTGTGAGAGATTGGCTTGAAACCGCTATGGTTGATGGCAAGCTTTGGCCTAAAACAGCACCTGCACCTGCTTTACCGGCCGATGTAATCGATAAAACTGCCCAAAAGTACCGCGAAGCTCTTGCTCGCCTCACTAAAGCCTAATTTCATTGACCCCCAAAAAGGCTGGGATAATAAGGTCTTAGTGAGATTGATCTTGATGATGAACTGCAACAGATTAGGGTATTTGGAGAGCTAGATGAGTAAGAAACCAATAGTCGGAATCGTGATGGGCTCCAATTCAGATTGGGACACCATGCAGCACGCCGCTCAAATGTTAGAGCAGTTTGGAATCCCGCACGAAGCGAAGGTTTTGTCAGCACACCGTATGCCTGATGATATGTTTGAGTATGCAGAAAAAGCCCACTCAAATGGTTTGCGAGCCATCATTGCTGGAGCGGGTGGTGCAGCGCATTTACCCGGCATGCTTGCCTCCAAAACGATCATTCCTGTTTTTGGTGTGCCTGTTGCCAGCAAGTACATGCGTGGTGAAGATTCTCTTTATTCCATTGTCCAAATGCCTAAAGGTATCCCCGTAGCAACATTTGCTATTGGCGAGGCGGGAGCTGCGAATGCTGCTTTACATGTGATTGCTAACTTAGCAGTTAATGATTCAGCCTTAGCAAAACAATTAGAAGAATTTCGTGCCAAGCAGTCTGATACTGCGCGTTCAATGAATCTGCCGGGATATTAAATACGATGGCAGATCATTTAGAACCCATTTTGCCGGGTTCATATTTAGGAATTTTGGGCGGTGGTCAGTTAGGGCGAATGTTTACCCAGGCAGCTCAAGCAATGGGATATAAAGTCTGTGTCTTAGACCCTGCTACTGATAGTCCAGCAGGATCGATTGCTGAAAAATATATACAAGCTGACTATACCGATTCTGTAGCCCTAAAAGAGATGGCATCTTTGTGTCAATCCGTTAGTACTGAATTTGAGAATGTCCCCGCCCAAGCCCTAGATGAGCTTGAGTCTTTGGGAGTATTTGTTGCGCCACGAAGCAGTTGTGTATCGTTGGCTCAAAATCGCGTTGCTGAAAAAAACTTCCTGGCAACCTGGAAGGCAGAAACCAATATTGGGCCTGCACCATATTGCGTGATTGAGCATGATGCAGATATTCCACATGCACCAAATGCGCTTTTTCCTGGAATCCTAAAGACAGCTCGGATGGGTTATGACGGTAAAGGTCAGATTACTGTTTATGAAATGAGCGACTTAATGTCTGCTTGGTCCCAATTGGGGAAGGTTCCATGTGTCCTTGAAAAACGTATGGAACTCGATTTTGAGGTTTCTGCCTTAGTGGTACGTGGCCATGATGATACCGTCGTGGCGTACCCTGTTTCTCAGAATATCCATCGTGACGGTATCTTGCATACCTCGACAGTACCAGCTCCCTCGCTAAAACCGGCGCAAGAAAAAAAGATCATTGAGGCAGCTAAAGCCTTAATACGAAAAATTGATTACGTGGGTGTCTTATGCGTTGAATTCTTTGTGCTCAAAAATGGCGATATTGTCGCTAATGAGATTGCACCCCGCCCACATAATTCTGGGCACTACACTATGGATGCCTGTGTCAGTAGTCAATTTGAGCAGCAAGTGAGAAGCATGGCTCGTTTACCTCTAGGTGACACACGTTTGCTAGCCCCGGTTTCTATGCTTAATCTCTTGGGTGATCTTTGGTTTGAAGGAAGTGAAGACCAAGCAAGAGAACCCGCCTGGAATCAAGTGCTTGCCCATCCTGATGTGAAGTTGCATCTCTACGGTAAGTCAGATCCACGTATTGGTCGCAAGATGGGGCATATTAATTGCCTTGGTGAGTCAATTAATCAGGCTCGTCATAATTGCGCAGCAGTTGCAATTGAGTTGGGGATCGAACCCTAGCAATGTCTACCGATAGTGGCTCGCTGCAATCATCTGCAGTGATTGATGAGGCGGTTCAATCCTTACGTAAGGGTGGCTTAGTCGCATTTCCAACCGAAACGGTTTATGGACTTGGTGCCGATGCTAAAAACCCACATGCTATTGAGAAGGTTTTTGCTGCTAAAGGCCGTCCGTCTAGTCATCCCTTGATAGTTCATTTAGCAGCCCCAGATAAGTTTGATCAGGCCCAGATTGATTGGGTGCCAGTGCTTGCCCCATGGGTAAGAGATATTTCTGAAGATGCGCTCAAGTTGATTAACGCATTTTGGCCTGGACCACTCACATTGGTGTTTAAGAAAGATAAAAGTGTGCCCCTAGAGGCAACCGGTGGGCAAGATACTGTCGCTATTAGGGCGCCTGCACACCCACTGACTCAAGAGTTATTGCGCAAGTTTAAAGGCGGTATTGTGGGTCCTTCAGCCAATCGTTTTGGCAAGGTATCTCCAACGAGTGCGGCTGATGTCCGCCATGAATTCGATGGTATGTTAGATCTGATGATTTTGGATGGGGGTGACTGTAGTCTTGGTATCGAATCGACCATCATTGATTTATCCAGAGATCAAGCGGTATTGCTTCGTCCAGGGTTGATTACTCCCAGTGAGATTTTTGCTAAGACTGGCGTGAAGGTTTTATTGCCAAGTGAATACACATCAGTAGATAGTCATACTGAGTTACCAAGAGTGTCTGGCAGTTTGCGCGCACACTATGCCCCAACTACACCACTGCGTTTATATGCCCCTGGAAGGGTATTGGATGCACTCAGTGAGTTCCCAGATATTAAATCTCGGGTGGCAGTTGCCGTTTGGGATTCTGATTCTAGTCTTGGGGGGGATGGCCATCCTTCGGTCCATTTTGAAGAGGTTCTAGTACCCAGCGATAGCGGTAGTTTTGCTAGCAAGCTATATCGCACCCTGCGGGATTTAGATCAGCAGGGTTGGGATTTAATCTTGCTCCCTGAGCCGCCAACGGGTGAAGAGTGGGATGGGGTCAGAGACCGACTTCAGCGTGCTTGCTTCGGTTCAGGCCCATCATCTAGTAGCCACGCCAATAATTGATCATGGGCCTCTAGCCCTTTCCAAGCATTAGGATGGTTAATGAAAGAGGTCACCGCATACATCTTGCCTGACTTGCTTATCACGTAGCCAGAAATTGCCCTAACATCTGCTAATGATCCTGTTTTAATTCTGGCCTCAGGTTTTTTCTTTAAATGAAGAAATTTTCTCAGATGAGCCATGAGTCGATTTCGCATAGTGCCATCTGTACCAGCAATTGGCAGGCTGTTGTAAAAAATATCCGCTACGGATAAATTTCTGGCTACGACTAGTACCTCATTGAGGTGCTCTGCAGAAATAGCTTCGGTACGGGATAAGCCTGAACCATTTTCAATAACAAGCTCTGGAAATTGTAGGCCTTGATCTTTGAGCCAACTCTGAATCACCATATTGCCATTTTCAGTAGTTGCTGGTTTCCCCATTTTTTCAAGTGCTAGCGTGAGGAGTAGTTGACGAGCCATCACATTATTGGAGTACTTGTTGATATCGAGAACATCATCTGCCAGTTTGATACCTTCAAATTGGAGTAGCAGTCTTGCTGATAAAGGAACAGTGCCAGACCTACCAATAGGTTGTTGTGCCCAAGAGCCCCCAGCTAACTCCCAGGCTGCAGCAAATCCTTGGGTAAGGAAGGTATTGGCATCTAGGGCAACGACGTTGTAATTCACGCCCTTACAGGAACTGGGAAATCCCCCAGAAAAAGTAGCAGTGAGTTTCTGATTAGTGCTGTCGTTTCCACCGTCAGAATCTAAGTTAAAGCGCAGATTATTTTTCCAGTTATCGCAGGGGAGATCAATTAACTGCATTTGATTATTCACTTTGAGTTGCGATAGTGTTGGTGTGTAACTAATGTCTATGAAATCAGCTGTACGTGATTTTCCCAACTCGAAGGAGAGTGTTCTAAAAGCATATAAGAGAGGATCTGGTGGGACGTTGTAGGCGCGTAAGGATTCACCATCGATCGTGTTGTGCTCCATAACGCTTGGGGCATAAGCACTTCGATCAAAATATAAGTTACCGTCTATCTTCTGAATTCCCTGATTCTGAATTGCCTTCATCATCTTGGCTAATTCTTCCGGAATGAGTTTGGGGTCGCCGGTACCTTGTAAATAAATATTTCCCTTGAGGGTTCCCTGTCTGATAGAACCATCTGTAAAAATTTTAGTGCGCCAACGGTATTCAGGGCCTAAGACATCTAGGCCAGTTAAGGTTGTTAATAGCTTCATGGCAGAAGCAGGGTTCATAGGCTCGCTTGATCGCCAATCTAATTCAGATTTACTACTTACTTTCCCAAGACGTCCGCCTTGAAT
>JBFZCO010000015.1:0-15318 GCA_041307885.1 Burkholderiales bacterium
TCGCAATCCCGACAGCAAAACATCTGAAGCCCAATTCAAAGAAGTGAAGGAGGCTTACGAAACCTTAACTGACCCCAATAAACGTGCTGCTTATGATCAGTATGGTCATGCTGGCGTGGACCCTTCAATGGGTGGCTTTGGCAGCGGTGGTTTTGCTGGCGGTGGTTTTGCAGATGCCTTCGGTGATATTTTTGGTGATATTTTTGGTCAAAGTGCTGGGCGTCAGTCTGGTCCGCAGGTCTATAAAGGGGCTGATCTTCGTTACAACATGGAGATCACTCTCGAGCAAGCGGCAGAAGGTTACACCACTCAAATTCGTGTTCCTAGTTGGAGCGATTGCAAAACCTGCAACGGTACTGGTGCAGAACCTGGAAGTAAGCCTGAAAAATGTACGACTTGTGATGGTCATGGCCAAGTCCGTGTGCAGCAAGGCTTCTTTTCCATGCAGCAAACTTGCCCTAAATGCCGGGGAACTGGTGAGTACATTCCTAAGCCTTGTAAAACTTGCCATGGTAGCGGCAAACACAAGGAGCAAAAAACCCTCGAGATTAAGATTCCTGCGGGTATTGATGACGGCATGCGTGTTCGTTCCGTTGGTAACGGCGAGCCTGGCGTAAATGGAGGCCCATCTGGAGATCTTTATGTTGAGGTTAGAGTAAAGTCCCACAAAGTATTTGAGCGCGACGGTAGCGACTTGCACGTTCAGATGCCGATTTCATTTGCAACTGCAACCATTGGTGGTGATATTGAGGTGCCCACATTATCTGGACGTGTAGAGTTTCCAATACCTGAGGGTACGCAAACTGGTAAGACCTTCCGTTTGCGCAATAAAGGAATAAAAGGTTTGCGATCGACTATGGTTGGGGATCTCTTTGTGCATGTGGCAGTAGAAACCCCGGTCAAGCTGACAGATGAACAAAAGAAATTACTGCAAAATTTTGATGCCAGTTTGAAATCAGGTGGGGATAAACATAACCCTCATCAAAAGGGCTGGTTTGATGGGGTAAAGAGTTTTTTTAGTTAATGGTTTTGTGGGTGGCGATTTGATTTAGCCTGCAAAGCCATTTTCAGGACCGGGAAATCTACCGGACTTCACTTCTCGAACATAGGCTTTTATCGCCCCTTCAATTGAGGTATGACCATCCATAAAGTTTTTTACAAACTTTGGTGGCCTACCTGGGCTGATGCCTAACATGTCTTGCAATACCAGCACTTGGCCTGAGCAATCTGATCCAGCGCCTATTCCAATAGTGGGAATAGTGAGTGAGTCGGTGATGTGCCCACCAAGTGAAGACGGAATGGCTTCGAGCACAATCATTTGAGCTCCTGCTTGCTCGCAGGCAATGGCTTGCTCAAGCATGAGACTGGCGGCATCCTTTGACTTTCCTTGAACTTTGTAGCCACCCAGTAGATGGACTGATTGTGGCAGCAAGCCTAAGTGAGCACAAACTGGCACGCTACGTTCTACCAAGTATTGAATAACCTCAACCTGCCAATCACCACCGCCTTCTAGCTTAACCATATCCGCCCCAGCGCGCATGAGTTCAGCCGCTGAATTTAAGGCCTGGGCAGGATCACCATAACTGGCAAATGGAAGATCGCTAATAATGAAAGCATGGGTATTGGCACGCACTACACATTCTGTGTGGTACGCCATTTGTTCCACGGTAACTGGAGTAGTGCTACTTTGACCTTGGATCACATTGCCAAGTGAATCGCCAACCAAAATCGTTTCTACACCGCAGCGATTGAGTAAAGCTGACATGGTTGAATCATATGCAGTCAGCATAGTAATTTTTTCGCCCTCGGCTCGCATCGAGAGCAAATTAGAAATCGTGATTGGCTTATCGCCTTGTAAGTAACCCATGGCGAGAGTTTAATGAATTAATGCGCAGATTGGCTATAAACCGGTTTTTCACCGCAATTACAGTTGCGGCAAGGTAGTTTCTCAATCCGTTGATCGGCAACTTGGGGTAGGTAGGCTTTTAATTCACCAAATTTAGGCAAGAAGAAGTCTGGGGCAATTTCTAGTAAAGGTAGTAGAACAAAAGATCTTTCGATCATTTTAGGATGCGGAAGTGTGAGATCCGAATCCTCTTGAGAAACTCCTTCAAAAGACAAAATATCGAGATCTAATGTGCGCGGTGCATTTTCGTAAGGACGCTCGCGACCAAACTCTTGTTCGACGGCCTGACACACGTAAAGAAGACCATAAGGAGTGAGTCGGGTTTCAATTTCGATCACGGAATTGATGTAGTCGCCACCGGTTGCTTGATAGGGTGCACTTTGATAAAAACAGCTCTTAGCAAGGATTTGCAGTTCGCAGCGCTGTGCAAGACAAATAATCGCATCAGTAATGAGCTGACGCGTATCACCAATATTTCCACCAAATCCTATAAAAGCTCGAGCCATGCTCATTCCAAACAAGTAATAAAACGAGACGCAATAGTCGAGCCTACTTTACTGAATTTTTCTCAAGTCTGCTTAACTTGTTTCACCTTCTGCAGGAGTCGCTACTTTGGCCTTTCTGCGACGTCGTCGTTTAGCAGGTAAAGCACCTGATCCGCTGCTACCAGCTTCATTCTTTGCGCTAGCCATGAGGGCTTCCTGCCCTGCAGGGTCTGAGCTAATAAAGCGAGTCCACCACTCGCCTAGAGCGGGATTTTGTTCGCCAGTGGCACAACGGAGCAACATAAAGTCATAACCCGCTCTAAAACGAGGGGATTCGATGAGGCGATAGGGGTAACGGCCAACGCGTTTTTCAAAGCGAGGTTGCATGGACCAGATTTCCCGCATGTCACTCTCAAAGCGACGTTGAATGACCATGCCATTGCTTTGGCTAGCAACGGTTTCATCCATAGCATCAAGAAGGGCTGGAATATTAGATACCCCCTTGGCAATATTCTTTTTCCAGTTGCGTAGGAGATCGGGCCACAGTAGTGTCGCAAAGAGAAAGCCTGCAGAAACGCTTTTCCCTGCTTGGATGCGTTGATCAGTATTCGCTAAAGCAATCCGGACAAAATCATTGGCCTCCTTAGAATCTTCCTTGCTATCGAGAATATGATCGAGTAGCGGCAAAAGACCGTGATGTAATCCGGCGTTTCGTAAGCCTTGAATAGCTTCCCAAGAATATCCAGACATGAGGAGTTTGAGGATTTCATCAAACAAGCGTGCGGCTGGAACATCATGAATTAATTTGCCTAATTTAGCAATCGGGGCATGGGTTGCAACATCTAAAGTAAAGCCAGTTTTTGCAGCAAAACGGATGGCGCGCAACATACGAATGGGATCTTCGCGGTAGCGTTTGGCAGGATCGCCAATCATGCGCAAAGTTTTTTTCTGCATGTCTGCCATGCCGCCGTGATAGTCCAGTACGGTTTCGGAGGCAGGGTCATAGTACATGGCATTAATACTGAAATCGCGTCGTGCCGCATCCTCATGCTGGCTTCCCCAAACGTTGTCACGTAAGATGCGACCGTTTTCAGCAACATGCTCACCCGCATTTTCAAGTAAAGCGCGAAAGGTGGAGACTTCAATGATTTCTGGTTGACCTTTGCCAAAGAAGGTGACGTGCACAATCTGGAAGCGGCGCCCAATTAAGCGTGCTTTACGAAAGAGTTTTTGTACTTGTTCAGGCGTTGCATTGGTTGCAACATCAAAATCTTTTGGGCTAATACCCAAAGCCAAATCACGTACAGCGCCTCCAACAATGAAGGCCTCATAGCCTGCCTGCTGCAAGGTTTGAGTTACTTTTACCGCATTTTTTGAAAGTAAATCAGGGTCAATACGATGCGTTTTTTTAGGGATGCGTTTTGGCGCACTAGAAGTATGTACTGCGGTGTGCCTAACCATAGGGTCACGCCGCAAAATACGTTTAATAAATTTAGTAATCATGCAAAGAGTTCAAGTATGGGCCAGTTGCGTTTCTTAGCTTCTTCACGCAAGCGAGCATCTGGATTGGTGGCAATAGGATGACTCACTTTTTCTAGGAGAGGTAAGTCATTCATTGAATCAGAGTAAAAATAACTATATGGCAGTTGACCCAATTGGAGATTTTGACTGGCAAGCCAATCATCTACTCGTTGAATTTTCCCCTCTCGAAAACTAGGAATTCCCTTTACCTCACCCGTGAAGTTCGCAAGGGGATTGTCATTCAGGGTGGCAGGCTCTGTAGCAACCAAATGTTCAATGCCAAAGCTTTCTACGATAGGACGTGTCACAAAGCTATTGGTTGCAGTCACTACACAGCATAGATCTCCAGCATCTTGGTGACGTTTTACTAAATCAAGTGCCTGTTGTCTTAACTGACCAGTAATGACTTCTGCCATAAAAGCATCGTGCCACTCTTTTAGTTGGGCGCGAGAATGTTCTGAGAGGGGCTTTAATGCAAAGCGCAGAAATTCTTGAATATTGAGCCTACCTTCTTTGTAGTCCTCATAGAAGCGATCGTTTTGCTGCGCATAGTATTTACCGTCGACCACTCCAATGCGAGCCAAAAATTGACCCCATTCGTAATCGCTATCGCAGGGAAGAAGTGTGTGATCTAAATCGAACAGTGCAAGTTGAGTCATTAATCTTTATTTCGGCTGTAAAAGCTCTCGCACGAGAGGGAGTGTTACAGCCCGTTTTTTTTCAAGTGAATAGGAATCTAAAGCATCAATTAAGGCCATCAGATTGGGCATATCGCGATAAAAGCGATTTAATAGCCAAGGCAACACATCTGGCGATAAAACTAAGCCACGTGCTTGTGCGGCTTGCTCTAAAGCTTGTATTTTCTCATCATCGTCCAAAAGATGGGTCTGAAAGACTAAGCCCCACCCCAAACGGGTCCGTAGATCTTCTCTCAGCTCCAGTGAGCCTGGGGCTGCGTTACCTGCCATAAAAATATGCATTCCTTTGCTTGCTTGAACTTCATTGAGAATACGGAAGAGGGAGGCGATTTGGCGCTCATCAAGGCGATCTACATCATCGACCGTGATAACGGAGATTGTTTCGCTGGTACTTAATGTAGTGAGTTTTTCCTCAAGTCGCACCCATGAAGTAGGCTCGTGAGGGCCTAATGAGAAGCACTCTAGCCCTGTTTGTCTTGCGCAGTTACCTACCGCATTGAGGAGGTGCGTGCGGCCAGAGCCTTGGGCACCCCACCAATAGATCCAGCGACTATTCAGAGGGTTTTCATGAATATCTCGCGGAGATTTTGCCTCCCAGGATTGCACTAAATTTTGTAAGGTTGAATGTAGTGCGAGATTTGACCCAGTTAAATAATTATTTAAGCTGGGTACAGGGGTGTGACTGATATCGAGAGCGAATTGTCGTGGAAGTGGAGAGCTGTTCATTGCCGCAACAATTTATCGTTGATACCACGAGCTTTTTGTATAGCATGACCAACTGTACTGCAGTAGAACTAAGCTTACTGCGCTGATTGGTAATGCTAATAAAACTCCAAAAAAGCCAAACAACTTTCCAAATAGCAATAAAGCAAAGAGCACCGCAACTGGATGTAAGCCGATGCGCTCCCCCACTAGGCGTGGAGTCAAGAAAAAGCCCTCAATAAATTGCCCTAAGCCATACAAGATCAAAACGCCAATGATGGCGCTTCCTGGCCCAAACTGCAGCAGGGCTGCAAAGATTGCAAGAGTAAAGCCTAGCGCAATACCGATATAAGGAATCACGATCATGAGTGCTGTAAAAACACCTAAAGCCACCGCACCTTTTATCCCAATGAGACTCATACCAACACTGTAGAAAACGGACATGATGGAAATGACAATCAACATCCCTCGTAGATATTGAGAGAGCAGTCCATCGGTGTGCATAGCAAGATGATGTACTGTCTCTTGTGCGCGAACAGGAACTATTGTTTTAACCAGTGCAAAGAAATGGTCCCAATCGATCAGTAAATAAAACATCACGAACAAGATCAGTACTGCGTTTACAAATCCTGCAATCACAGAGCTTCCAGATACTAAAACAGTCTGTAATGTGGAGGACATCAGTGCATCCGAGTTATCGGTTAAGTGTTCTGCGATTCTCTGAGTGGCATTTGCTTTGAGGGTAGTCCAGTCAATATGAATATTGAATTCAGCTAGTTTGGGTCCGAGCCAAGATTGGGTGTTTTGAATCCAATCTGGAAACTGAGCCCGGATCAATGGAATCTCGGTTTTGAGTAGGGTAATAAAAAGACTCAAAATGGAAAATAGGACGACCAAACCAATAAACATGGCAATTGCAGCCGCTGCCGCACGGGGTAGGCGATGCCTCTCAATCCACAAGCACACGGGGCGTAAGGCATATGCCAGAATAAATGCAGTTAAAAAAGGGGTAAAAATTTCTGCCATCTTGCTTGAATCCTCTAGAATTCAATGATTCTACCGACCAAGTAGTGTCTTTTACTAATCTTCTATCTCTGCCATGAACTCACCTACCAATTCCTCCGCTACAGGCCTTTCCTACCGTGATGCAGGCGTCGATATTGACGCTGGGGATGACTTGGTTGATCGTATTAAGCCCTTGGCTAAGAAAACCATGCGCGAAGGCGTATTGGCCGGTATTGGCGGTTTTGGTGCCCTTTTTGAGGTGCCTAAGCGCTACAAAGAGCCTGTATTGGTCTCTGGTACCGATGGCGTAGGCACTAAGCTCAGGCTGGCTTTTGAGTGGAATCGACACGAGACTATCGGGCAAGACTTGGTGGCCATGAGCGTCAACGACATCTTGGTGCAGGGTGCTGAACCCCTCTTTTTCTTGGATTACTTCGCTTGCGGCAAGTTAACGATTGATACAGCAGCAACGGTCATAGCAGGTATTGCTAAGGGATGTGAGTTATCAGGTTGCGCTCTGATTGGCGGTGAAACAGCAGAAATGCCTGGCATGTATCCCCCAGGTGAGTATGACTTGGCCGGTTTTGCAGTTGGTGCGGTTGAAAAGTCCAAAATTATTACTGGTGCATCCATTGCCCCTGGTGACGTTGTTGTGGCAATCGCTTCTAGTGGTGCGCATTCGAATGGCTATTCATTGGTGCGTAAGATTATTGAACGTGCTGGTGCAAAGCCCACAGATGATTTGGGTGGTCGCCCGCTGGCTGATGTCGTGATGGCCCCCACTGAAATTTATGTAAAGCCGCTCCTCAAGCTCATCGCTGAAATGAATGTGAAGGGGATGGCTCATATCACTGGCGGTGGCTTAGTTGACAATGTCCCACGTGTACTTCCAGAAAATACTCAAGCGGTATTACATCGAGATAGCTGGCAAATGCCTGAACTCTTCCGTTGGTTACAGATGAAGGGTGGCGTAGCCGATGCAGAAATGGTGCGTGTATTTAACTGCGGTATTGGTATGGTAGTGATTGTGTCTGCCGATCAAGCTGATGCCGCAATCCAATCACTCAAGACTGAAGGTTTACATGCTTGGACGGTTGGAGAAGTGGTAGAGCGTCCAGCTGGCGCACCCCAAACTATCGTTATTTAAGTCTTGCTCGTGGGCGCAAGAAGACTTTGTTTGCAGTAATCTAGAGCTGCTTGAAGTTCTTTTGGATTAAATGGATCAAAAGTTTTTCTTCCGGAAATGGCGCGCAACCAAGTAAGCTGTCTTTTACCAAGCTGTCTTGTAGCAGCAAGCGCCTTGTAGCGCATGTCTTCATGGGTGCTAAGCCCATCCAAATATTCCCAAACCTGTCGATAACCTACTGAGCGAATCGCAGGTAGGTCGCAATGAAGTTGTGAATTTTTTCGCAATGACTCTACTTCTTGGATAAACCCCCCAGACAGCATTTCATCAAAGCGCTTTTCTAAGTTTTGGTGAAGACGCGCACGATCGTTGGGCTCCAAAGAAATGAGTTTGATCCATCTGGGAATCTCTGAGCCTTCTCTGCCATCTTCGCTTGGTGAGTCTGCCAGCAACTCAGACATTGGTTTGCCAGTGATTTCATAAACCTCTAATGCACGTTGAACTCGTTGAGAGTCATTTGCTTGTAAACGTGCAGCAGTTACTGGGTCTACTGAAAATAATTTTTCATGCATTGCTGGCCAACCGATTGCCTTGCCTTGGGCGTCTAAGCTTGCTCGAATTTCAGGGTTTGCAGGCGGCAAGGAAGAGAGTCCATAAGCCCAAGCTCGCCAATACAGCATGGTGCCGCCCACTACGATTGGAATATTGCCGCGCCCCCTAATTTCTTGACATAGCCTATCGGCATCCTTAGCAAAGCGTGCCGCTGAATACGATTCAGTGGGCTCCAAAATATCGATCAGATGATGGGTGAGCTCAGCTTGCTCTGCTTTACTGGGTTTAGCGCTGCCAATATCGAGCCCACGATATACCAAAGCAGAGTCCATGCTAATGAGTTCAAGGGTGAGACCAACGGACTTGGCATATTTTGCCAATGCCAATGCGAGATGGGTTTTACCCGAGCCTGTAGGACCAACTATGCAAAGAATAGGCGTGTGGTCTAAGGTATGCCCAGGCTGAATGTGAGGTTCAGTTTGCATGCCCCATTATAAGAATGAAATGAGCTTATTTGGCGCATGGGATGGATTAAAGCCTTAGTGCAGTTTGGTTTGGCTCTCTAGGGTAGCAATATGTTCGCGAATATCTGCAGCATCTTCTGCACCTGGCATCTCGCTTAAATAGCGGTGCATATCTGCTAGTGCGGGGCGCACATATTCGAGTTGTGCAAAGATTAAGCCACGATCCCGAATTTCCTCCATGGAGTCAGGCAATAAGATCACTAAACGCTCCTGAATGCCGAGCAATCGTTCCCAGCGTTCATGCTCCGAATAAATCATTTTCAGATTTCTCAGGAACCGTGAAAGGATTTCTCGGGGATGAGAGGCCCGCAAGAAAATATTCAGTGGCAGGCTCAATTCGCCACGGTATCCCTTCGCATCAAGATAAGGGTCAAGCATTTCTTGCAGTTGATTTTTGGAGAGTGACTCGCCTGTCAGCGGATCCATGATGATTTCTCCTTGCTGCAAAGAGATGCGCATCATGAAGTGATTGGGAAATGAGACCCCCCGAATATTTAATCCAATTTGCTGACCTAATTCCATCATTAAGATGGCTAATGAGATGGGGATGCCACGACGGCTCTCAATAATCTGATGCAGATACGAGTTCTCGGGAGCATAGAAATCATTGGGGTTTGGACCAAACCCTAACTCGTTATAAAAAAAGTGTTTTAACAATTGCAGACGCTGAATCGGTGGCGTATCTGGCGTAATCCGCTGCTTTAGTTTATTACCCCATTGATCAATTTGATCGAGTACACCTTGAACATCTAAGTCAGGATAGGCATGCTGTGCAACTGCTACAGCTGCTTCAGTTAAAGGGAAGTGTTCGTCCTCAGCAACTAAGGAAGTGAAATAGTCGAGTTGTTGTGTAGGCATACGAGCTATTTTGCATGACGCAGGAATTTTTGCCAGCGAATTCCAACTAAGCCTAGGGCGGCAAAGTAGAGCAATGCCGCGCCACTAAGCCAAGCAGCTAATAAACCAATGCGTATCCAAGGGGTTTCCTGAAGGGCGATCCAATTATGGGTATTAGCTGCATAAAATAAGAGTGCTGAAAATGGAATAAGCGCCAAAAATAGTTGCCCAAAATATTTAAGCCAGGCTGCGCTTGGGAGTGCGCCACGTTTGTGAAGACCAAACCAAAGCAAGCCAGCATTTAAGCAGGCTCCAACGCCAATTGAGAGGGCAAGACCTGCATGACCAAACCAAGGGACAAAAAACAAATTTGCAAGCTGTGTGGCCACTAAAACCAGCAGGCCTATTTTTACAGGAGTGCGAATATCTTGGCGTGAATAGAATCCTGGCGCTAGGATTTTTACTAGGATGAGTCCAATGAGTCCAACCCCGTAGGCGGCTAATGCACGCTGTGTCATTAGGACATCTAAGGCATTAAATTTGCCATAGTGGTACAAGACTGCCGCAAGAGGTTCGCCAAAAATAAAAAGCGTAATGGCGCAAGGTGTGGCTAGAAGAAAGG
The DNA here is from genome assembly GCA_041307885.1 of Burkholderiales bacterium. Classification (GTDB taxonomy): domain Bacteria; phylum Pseudomonadota; class Gammaproteobacteria; order Burkholderiales; family Burkholderiaceae; genus Polynucleobacter. Next base: position 9,979 of record JBFZCO010000015.1, read on the forward strand.
TAAGCTGCAAACCCCAAATGAGTAACTCGCCAGCATGAGCTAAATCATTTTTTGCATTTGCCTTACTCAGGCTGGGCAATAAAACCGTTCCTAAGGCAACACCTAAGAGGGCTGTTGGAAACTCCATTAAACGGTCTGCATAAGAAAGCCAGGATACGCTGCCAGCTTGAAGCCGTGAGGCGATATTGGTATTGATAATGAGTGAAATTTGGGCAACAGATACAGCAAATACTGCTGGCCCCATGAGTTTGAGAACGCGTCTTGCATCGGGATTTCTCATTGCGGCTTTTACTGCGCCAGGCATCAGCCCGACTCTAGGTAATAAGCCTAAACGAGACAGCGCTGGAATTTGTATTGCAAGTTGCAAGACACCCCCCAAGAGAACGCCAATGCTGAGGGCATAAATCGGTTGCTCAAGGTGTGGGGCCAAAAAGATGGCGCTGCCTATCAGGGCTAAGTTCAGTAAAACGGGGGTAAAGGCAGGGATTGCAAAGCGGCCAAAGGTATTCAGAATCCCTGCCGACAAGGAAACCATTGAAATGAGGCCAATATAGGGAAACATAATGCGGGTCATCACCACGCTGGCATCATAAGCAGGCCCGCCCCTAAAACCCGTAGCAATCGCCAGGATCAGCAGGGGAGCCCCAATGACACCAATCACTACAGTGAGGAGCAATGCCCAAAATAAGAGCGTGGCAACGGCATTTACGAGGATTTGAGACTGTTTTGTGTCACCTGTACTGGATATTTCCCCCAAAATGGGAACAAAGGCTTGTGAAAAGGCACCCTCAGCAAATAGCCTACGCAGCAAATTGGGTAGTCTAAAAGCCACATTAAAGGCGTCGGTCCACTCAGAAGCCCCAAAACTACGGGCAATGAGGGTCTCTCGGAGCAGTCCCGTTATACGGGACAACATCGTCAAGGAGCTGACCTTGGCAGCGGCAGAAAGCAGATTCATGGGCTAATTTTCCCCTATTTATCAAGCGACTGGGCTTTTTTAGTCCTTTAATGTAAAATCTTGGGTTTTGGTGAGTCAGCTTACAAATTTGGCGAACCACACAGAATTTAAGTTAAACGTATTTTGTAATTTTTATATAGCAAGGTTTAAAGATGGCCAATACCGCACAAGCGCGTAAACGCGCACGGCAGGCAGTAAAACAGAATGAACACAACTCAAGCTTGCGTTCTAAGCTTCGTACTTCCATTAAGGCAGTGCGCAAAGCAATTGAAACTGGCGACAAAGAGGCCGCAGCTAAAGTATTTGCTGCAACTCAGTCAACAATCGACAAGATTGCAGACAAAAAGATTGCCCACAAAAATACTGCAGCTCGTCAAAAATCACGTTTGTCAGCAGCTATTAAGGCAATGGCAGCTTAAGACGTTTTGGGTATTAGGCAGATCTTGATTATTTGAGATCTAAGCCCGCTCCTTATCAGAGCGGGTTTTTGTTTTTAGGACTAGGTTTGTGATTTGGGTTCAAATTCGCAGGCTTCTTCGATTGGCAGGCTGTTGTCTTTGGCGAAGTCCATGACAAAGTCGAGTGCTCTCGGATCCAGTTCCCCTAGTCTGGTGTCAATAACAACGCATTTCACCTGTGCAATGACTACTGGTCTTGCGTAAGGTGAATATGTGAAGCGGGGATCGCCAGCATCGCCTGGCGGGCGAAAAGAGGCCATCACTCCGCAAAGACGTTCGGCCCAGTCGCTGGGTCGAAAAGTTTTACCAGAGTTTGTAATGCCTTGAATGAAAAGCTTTTTATGGTTCAAGTTAGGGCAAAACCGTTTTAATGAATCAGTATTTCTAAGCCCCCAAGCTTAACAGTCTAAGAAGGGCTTAAGATGACTTTAGGAACTATTTTCGTGCAGTTTGCATCTCAGATAAAAATGCAAGTCAAATTCAAGTACAGAGCGAATCAATGACATCACTAGCAAAACCTCAAGTCCCGGGCCAGGTTAAGCATTACTTACAGTTTTCTGACCTGACCCGCGAAGAGTATGACTATCTTCTCAAGCGTTCTGCGTGGCTTAAGACCAAATTTAAGAGTTATGAGACATGGCACCCTTTGCATGATCGAACTTTGGCGATGATTTTTGAGAAGCATTCAACTCGAACTCGACTTTCGTTCGAGGCGGGTATACACCAGCTTGGAGGCCATGCTGTCTATCTCAACACGCGGGATACTCAGCTGGGCCGTGGTGAGCCTGTAGAGGACGCTGCTCAGGTGATTTCTCGGATGACCGACATCATCATGATTCGTACCTTTGGCCAAGACATCATTGATCGTTTTGCGGCTAATTCTCGTGTGCCGGTTATTAATGGCTTAACCAATGAATTTCACCCCTGCCAAGTATTGGCAGATATCTTTACTTATGTGGAGGCGCGCGGTCCAATTCGCGGGAAAACTGTGGCTTGGGTAGGGGACGCTAACAATATGGCCTATACCTGGATACAAGCGGCTGAATGTTTGGATTTCCAAATTCGTTTTTCTGCTCCTGGCGGCTATCAATTGGACAGTGACCGTTTGAGTGAGAAGGCATTAAAGCACTTAACCATCTGTGCTGATCCTAAGGATGCTTGTAAGGGCGCAGATTTAGTGACGACAGATGTCTGGACTAGTATGGGTTATGAGGATGAAAATACTTCAAGGATGAATGCCTTCAAAGATTGGATGGTAGATGAGGAGCTGATGTCCTTGGCCAAGCCAGACGCTGTTTTTATGCATTGCTTGCCGGCACATCGTGGCGAGGAAGTTTCTGCTGAGGTCATTGATGGTCCCCAAAGTCTGGTTTGGGAGGAGGCTGAGAATCGTTTGCACGTACAAAAAGCTTTAATGGAGTATTTACTTTGCGGTCGTTTGGATTAATTTATTTTTATTGAATAGAAATCATGTCTGATATTAAAAAAGTAGTTCTAGCCTATTCTGGTGGTCTTGATACCAGCGTTATCTTGAAATGGCTCCAAGATACCTATCAATGTGAGATTGTTACTTTTACAGCCGACTTAGGTCAGGGTGAAGAGCTTGAGCCAGCACGCGCTAAGGCCTTACAGTTTGGGATCAAGCCTGAAAATATTTTTATTGATGATTTACGCGAAGAGTTTGTTCGTGACTTTGTATTCCCTATGTTCCGTGCCAATACAATTTATGAGGGTGAGTATTTATTAGGCACCTCTATCGCACGTCCGTTGATTGCGAAGCGTCAAATTGAGATTGCTCGCCAGACTGGAGCAGACTCTGTATCCCATGGCGCTACCGGCAAAGGAAATGATCAAGTTCGTTTTGAGTTGGGTTATTACGCTCTTGAGCCAGGAATCAAAGTCATTGCTCCATGGCGTGAGTGGGATTTGCTCTCACGTGAGAAGCTCATGGCCTATGCAGAAAAGCATGGTATCCCGGTCGAGATGAAGCACAAGCAGGGTGGCTCACCATACTCGATGGATGCCAATCTTTTACATATTAGTTATGAAGGGCGCCATCTTGAAAATCCCAATGCTGAGGCTGAAGAGTCAATGTGGCGTTGGACTGTCTCCCCTGAGAAGGCCCCGGATGCGGCAGAGATTATCGAAATTGAATTTCGGGCTGGTGATCCTGTAGCAATTAATGGCAAGGCCTATAAACCACATGAACTATTAGCTGAACTCAATCGCCTTGGTGGCATGCATGGCATTGGTCGCTTGGATTTAGTTGAGAACCGCTTTGTGGGTATGAAGAGCCGTGGCTGTTATGAAACTCCTGGCGGCACCATTCTATTAAAGGCGCACCGCGGTATTGAGAGTATTACGCTCGACCGTGAAGTGGCTCACTTAAAGGATGATTTGATGCCACGTTATGCTAGTTTGATATACAACGGTTTATGGTGGGCTCCAGAGCGTATCGCATTGCAAACCTTAATTGATCACACTCAACAAATGGTTAATGGCGTTGTACGCTTAAAGTTATACAAGGGCTCTGTCTCTGTGATCTCACGGGATTCCGCCAATACCTTGTTTGATCAGACGATTGCCACTTTCGATGATGATGGTGGCGCGTATAACCAAGCTGATGCTGGCGGTTTCATCAAGCTCAATGCATTGCGTATGCGCATCGCTGAAATTGCCAAACGTAAACGTGCTAAATAAGCAATATAAACAGAATAGAAGTCATTCAATTAGAAAGAATACAGATGCAATTTGATCAAGTTTCCGTAGGTAAGAAAGCCAATGTCTTTTTTGATGGTAAATGTGTATCCCATACCGTCACACTTCCTAATGGTGTACGTAAGTCGGTTGGCGTTGTACTGCCAAGTACCTTGCGCTTTGATTTAAGCACCAAAGAGGTTATGGAAGTTGTCGACGGCAATGCTTTTGTCAGCATTAATGGCGCTCCAGAAGTCGAATTCAAGGCAGGTCAAAGCTGGGAAGTAGAAAAGGGCGGTTACTTCATCATCCGCGCTGAATCTCCGGTGCATTACGTCTGTCATTTTGAGTAAGCTCTCAACCTAGGAGAGCTTTTCTCTTCAGGAAAAAACGAACGCAGACCTTGGTCTGCGTTTTTATTTTGAACAACCTGGGCGCTTTTACTGAGTATTTACTTCTTAGGTAACCCCGAGATGATCGTCCCTGGTGTGATCAATCTCTCTGAGAACCATTGCTTATTCATCTCGAGGGCATAGCGAACAGGGGCTTGAGGGCAATGGTTATTGGTAGTTGCTGCTTGCATTTCTTCGATGTTCACAATCTTGCCATCATCTGCAATAAAGGCGATGGATAAAGGGATCTTAGTGTTATTCATCCAAAAGCAGTGCCCCGCTTTTTGCTCAAAGACAAAGAGCATGCCAGAATTTGTTGGCATGCTAGTGCGATTCATTAATCCAATCTCACGCGCTTTAGGTGTATTGGCTAGCTCTGCTTGAATACGATAAATCCCCGTTTTTAACTCAATGATTGGTAGGCCAACATTTTGTTGAGCAAATACAGTGTTTGAAAAAATGCAAACAGTTGCAGTGAGGGTGCAGAGAAATGGTTTAATCGTGAGGCGCATGATGTAATTGGTATTAGGTATGTGGGTAATTTTAAGTCAGAGACAGGAGAGGAAAAAATCTAGGCGAAAAAAAACCCAGGAACAAGTCCTGGGTTTTAGTAATGATCTAGCAGATTAAGCTGCTTGGATATTAGTAGCTTGTTTGCCTTTAGGGCCTTGGGTAATATCAAACGTTACCTTTTGGTTTTCCTTAAGGGTTTTGAACCCAGGCATTGTGATCGCGCTGAAATGCGCGAACAACTCTTCTTCACCATCATCAGGTTTGATAAAGCCAAAACCTTTTGCATCATTGAACCACTTAACAATTCCGGTCGCCATGCGAA
>JBFZCO010000016.1:0-10528 GCA_041307885.1 Burkholderiales bacterium
AAGAGTGCGTCGATCGAGATGCTATGCGCAGCCAAGATCTTAGTAATATCCGCCAATACCCCAGCCTGGTCTGCAACACGTAGGCGCAAGTAATAGCTAGTCGTAATCTCGCCCATAGGCAATACGGTGATATCACGTACTGCATCTGGTTGGAAAGCGAGGTATGGAACACGATTCTCTGGACTTGCACCTAAGAGCCGAGTGATATCGACCAAGTCGGCAATCACCGCTGATGCAGTAGGTTCTGAGCCCGCACCCTTACCGTAGTAGAGCGTAGTACCAACGGCATCGCCAAATACTTGTACCGCATTCATCGCGCCCTCAACATTTGCAATCAAGCGTTTTGTCGGAATTAATGTTGGGTGTACACGAAGCTCTACACCCGTATTTGTTTTCTTTGCGATACCAAGTAATTTAATTCGATAACCGAGTTGCTCCGCATATTTAATATCAATGGCATCTAACTTCGTAATGCCTTCAACATGGGCTTTGTCAAACTGCATCGGAATACCAAATGCAATCGCACTCATGATGGTCGCTTTATGAGCGGCATCAACACCTTCAATATCAAATGTAGGATCGGCCTCGGCATAACCCAAGCGTTGAGCCTCTTTTAAGACAGTCGCAAAATCTAAGCCCTTATCGCGCATCTCAGACAAAATAAAGTTGGTAGTGCCATTAATAATTCCAGCAATCCATTCAATGCGGTTAGCAGTTAAACCTTCGCGCAATGCTTTGATAATTGGAATACCACCAGCAACTGCTGCTTCAAATGCAACCATGACACCCTTATCATGGGCAGCTTTAAAAATCTCATTACCGTGGACAGCAATCAAGGCCTTGTTGGCAGTCACCACATGTTTGCCAGCAGCGATCGCCTCAAGCACAAGATCCTTCGCAATGCCGTAGCCGCCAATCAACTCAACCACAATATCGATTTCAGGGTTGTTGATAACAGCACGTGCGTCACTGACCACTTGGGCACGATCCTTCACTAATTCTTTAGCACGCTCCACATTGAGGTCAGCAACAGTGTTAATACGAATACCGCGACCAGCACGACGCGTAATCTCGTCTTGATTGCGCTCGAGCACTGTGAATACACCACCACCTACTGTGCCAATACCTAATAGACCTACTTGAATCGGTTTCATGATGCCTTTGTTGCGGTTTAGTTAGTTTCTTTACGACTATGTTTTTGACGATAACGCTCTAGAAAACGTGCCAGACGACCAATAGCCTCGGTCAGCACATCTTCATGAGGCAAGAACACTACGCGAAAATGATCAGGCTTGGCCCAATTAAAACCAGAGCCTTGAACTAGCAGCACCTTCTCTTCTTTTAGCAGATCTGCTACAAATTGCTGATCATCCTTAATGGGATACATTTCGGGATCAAGCTTCGGAAATAAATAGAGTGCCGATTTTGGCTTGACGCAAGTCACGCCAGGAATTGCAGTGATTAGCTTCCAAGCTAAATCACGCTGCTTAGCTAAACGACCATTAGGCGCTACCAAGTCGTTAATACTTTGATAACCGCCAAGCGCAGTTTGAATCGCATACTGACCAGGCACGTTAGCGCACAGCCTCATTGAGGAAAGCATGTTCAGACCTTCGATGTAATCTCGAATCATCTCTTTATCGCCTGAAACAACCATCCATCCTGCGCGATATCCGCAAGAACGGTAGTTTTTGGATAAGCCATTAAACGTAATGATGACAACATCGGTTGATAAGGACGCCAAAGAAATATGCTTCTCTTGGTCGTACAACATCTTGTCGTAAATCTCATCGGCAAATAATATTAAGCCATGCTCACGCGCAATCGCGGTGATCTCTTGCAGGACTTCCTTGGGATAAATTGCACCTGTCGGATTGTTGGGGTTAATGACTACGATCGCTTTTGTTTTAGGGGTAATTTTTTTGCGTAGATCGTTTAAATCGGGCGCCCAATCTTTTGACTCATCACAAAGGTAATGGATCGGAGTTCCCCCGGATAAACTCACTGCAGCAGTCCAAAGCGGATAGTCAGGCGCAGGAACCAGAACCTCATCTCCATTGTTCAGCAATGCATTCATTGCTAGGACAATTAACTCTGAAACGCCGTTGCCTGTATAAATATCATCCAAAGTCACACCTTGAATGCCCTTTTCTTGGCAATACTGCATGATTGCCTTACGGGCAGCAAAAATTCCTTTGGAATCGGAGTAGGCTGAGGCATTTCCTAAATTACGAATCATGTCCAACTGAATTTCTTCAGGAGGATCGAAGCCAAATACCCCTACATTACCGATGTTTAATTTGATGATCTTATGACCCTCTTCCTCCATCCTCTGAGCAAGCTCCAGCACGGGTCCACGTATGTCGTAACAGACGTCATTGAGTTTTTCAGACTTTAGGATCGGTTTCACAGTGAATAAATGGGTAAGTTCTTGAAATCTAGGAAAAAACAGCTGGCTATAATCCACATAATTATGACAGAGAGTCCATGTGAAGCTTCAATCTGATCCCCATTCCGGAGCCAATACGATTACCGGTTACGGCGAGGGCTACGTCGAGATCAATAAGACCGCCTATAGTCACGCTGTTTTATTGAGCTCTAACGGCGACATTGAGAGATGGTCTGTCAACACATTCGATGAGCTCAGCGCAGCAAATTTCTCTCAAATGGCCATTCTTAAGCCTGAATTAGTCATTATTGGTACAGGCAATCGCCAGCGCTTTCCAAAGAGTGAACTTCTCAAAGCATTAATTGAGGCCAAAATTGGCTTTGAAATCATGAATTCCCAAGCTGCTTGCCGCACATACAACATCCTGGTGGGTGAAGGTCGTCAGGTTCTGCTTGCACTTATCGTGGAAGCTCCCTAATGCAGTTTGGCCAAATTAGACAATCTACCGCTTTAAATCCAGCCAAAATTTTGGTCTTAGCACTGATTTATGGACTACTTTGGTTTGGCACTTTAAATTATCGCCACCTGATTCCATCCGATGAAGGTCGCTATGCGGAAATTGCTCGGGAGATGCTTGTTACTGGTGATTGGGTCACCCCCCGCTACAACGGCTATAAATATTTTGAAAAACCGCCGCTGCAAATTTGGGCAACTGCGACAGCATTCAATCTCTTTGGCATTGGCGATTGGCAAGCCAGACTTTGGTCTGCCCTTACTGGCTTTTTGACTATTTTGTTTGTTGGATACACGGGCGCTCGTATTTATAACGCTCGAGTAGGTTGGTTAGCAGCGCTCGCATTAGCTTCAAGTCCGATGTGGGTCATTGGCGGTCACATTAATTCCTTAGACATGGGCTTATCTGCATTTTTAGTTGCAGCATTGTGTAGCCTATTACTTGCGCAGACTTCGCAATATGCAAGTGGCACTCGAAACTGGATGTGGGCTTGCTGGGCTTTTATGGCGCTGGCCACCTTATCCAAAGGTGTTATTGGTCTTGTCATTCCAGGCATGGTGTTTGTGGTCTATTCGATCTCGGCTTGGGATTGGAAAATCTGGAAGCGCCTTCATATCGTCAGTGGAACTATTTTATTTTTAGTCATTACTGCGCCCTGGTTTGTGCTGATCGCTCAACGCAATCCTGAATTTTTAGAGTTCTTTTTTATTCATGAGCATTTGCAACGCTTTACGCAAACTGCCCATAGCAGGACAGGACCCATTTATTACTTTATTCCCCTGCTCATCTTGGGCTTTCTTCCTTGGATCGCACAGATTCCAGGCGGCATTGGACAAGCTTGGCAAGAACGTAATCGACAATTCTCTAGTGGCTGGCTTCTCACCTGTTGGTTTGCAGTCATTCTGGGATTTTTTAGCATCTCACAATCCAAATTACCAGGCTACATCATCCCTATTTTTCCGGCATTAGCATTAATTGCTGGTAATCGCCTAGATCACAATTTGGGCTTTAGTAATTCACTAAAACTTCCTTGGCAGTTGCAAACTGCCTTGTTTGCTATCTTGGGTATCGTCGGATTTTTCTTTTTAGGCGAAGTTGCCAAAGAGGCAAGGCCTGATGAAATTGAGGCTTACGCGCAATATACCGATTGGATTATTGCAGCGCTGATCGTTTTGATTCTTTTTAGTGTTCTTGCGTTCTTGCTAAGTAAGCGCAATGGCTTAGCCAGTATTAGTAGTTTTGCCAGCGGATTTTTTCTATGCGCCATCATCGCAGGCACCGGCCATGAAACCCTTGGACGCGCCGTATCGGGCATTGACTTAGTCAATCAGGTAAAAAATAGCATCCCCAAGGAATCCAACATCTATTCCGTGCGCATCTTAGACCACACTGTGCCTTTCTATTTAGGCAGAACCATGACCATGGTGGAGTTTCCAGATGAATTAGTGTTTGGCGTTCAACAAGAACCCCAATTGTGGCTACCCACATTAGATGCGTTTATTGAGCGTTGGAAAGAAGACCAAACAGCTTACGCCCTAATGGTTCCAGAACAATATGATGCGCTTGTTAAATTGAATTTACCCATGCAAGAAGTTGGCAGAGACTCTCGGCGCGTGATTGTGAAGCACCCTGATTCCATCTCTACTCCACCCCAATAAGATCGTAGGCTTAACTATGTTAACCAATAATGACGCGCTACCTTTTATCCCATTTACTCGGCCATACTTTGATCAAGAAACGATTGATGCGGTATCTGAAGTATTGCGTTCAGGCTGGGTTACCTCTGGACCTAAACTGGCTGAATTTGAGGCCAAATTAAGCGATTATTTTGGTGGGCGTCCAGTTCGTTGCTTTGCAAATGGCACTGCGACTATGAAGATTGCACTTCAAGTTGCAGGCATAGGTCCTGGCGATGAAGTGATTACCACCCCCATTTCTTGGGTTGCCACCTCCAATGTCATCTTAAGTGTTGGGGCGAAACCGGTTTTTGTAGATATTGATCCAATCACACGTAACATCGATTTAAATAAAGTGAGTGCTGCAATCACCCCTAAAACTCGCGCCATCATGCCGGTGTATTTGGCTGGTTTACCTGTCAACATGGATCAACTCTATGACCTCGCTAAGCAATATAAACTTCGCGTGATTGAAGACGCAGCACAAGCCTTTGGTTCACAGTGGAAAGAGAAACGAATTGGTAGTTTTGGCGATTTAGTAAGCTTTAGTTTTCAGGCAAATAAAAATTTATCCACAGTTGAAGGTGGCTGCCTGGTTCTGAACAATACAGACGAAGCAAAGCTTGCGGAGAAATTTCGCCTGCAAGGTCTCACGCGCCAAGGCATGGATGGCATGGACGTCGATGTCTTAGGTGGTAAAGATAATTTGACGGATGTGAACGCCGTCATTGGCCTGCATCAACTCAAACAGTTACCGGCATTTCAGGCACGCAGAAATGCTTTGGCAAGACAATACTTTGATGTCATGCGTAGCGAGATCAAAGCGGCAGGACTAGACACCTTACGTTTAGAGCTTCCTGTAGAAAACTTTACAGATAGTAATTGGCATATGTTCCAAGTGGTATTACCGCTTGAACAGTTAAATGCCGATCGAAGCCAAATCATGACTGAGCTAAAAGAACTTGGTATTGGCACCGGTGTTCACTACCCCATCATCACCGGCTTTACTCTTTATCAAAATCTCGGCTACCAGACGCAATCTACTCCCGTGGCCGAACGTATTGGGCGCTCGATTCTGACTCTACCGCTTTTCCCTGGCATGACAGATGAGGATGTTGTTCGTATCACTCGCTCGCTCATTGGCCTTTTGAAAAAATACCTCAAATAGTAGAGCTGAGCGCACTGTTTCCCATGGAATTGGGGATAAGGGCGAAGATCAGGCAAAATTGCAGCATGACTGCGAATTTAGCAACCCAATCTCAAGATCCCACATTGAGCATCGTTATTCCCGTTTATAACGAGGAAGAAGGTCTTCAAGCACTTTTTGATCGGCTTTATCCAGCGCTAGATGCCATGGCTTCTAAGCGCACTATTTCCTATGAAGTGGTTTTTGTAAATGATGGCAGCAAAGATCGCTCTGCCGGTATGCTGGCCAAGCAATTTGAACTACGTCCAGATGTGACTAGGGTAGTGTTGTTCAACAGTAATTTTGGTCAGCATATGGCCATCATGGCTGGATTTGAATACTCGCGTGGCGAGTACATCATTACCTTAGATGCAGACCTACAAAACCCCCCTGAAGAAATTGATGCCTTAGCCCATGAATTACTCAATGGTCATGACTATGTTGGCACGATACGTGCAGATCGTCGTGACAGCTTCTTTAGAAAGTTTGCTTCCCGTGCAATGAATCATTTGCGCGAGCGCATTACTCGTATCACTATGACTGATCAAGGTTGCATGTTGCGTGGGTATAGCCGGCGCATTGTTGATCTTGTCCGTCAGTGTGATGAGAGCAATACCTTCATTCCAGCGCTAGCCTTTACTTTTTCGGCCAACCCCACTGAGATTAAGGTAAAGCATGAAGAGCGCTTTGCTGGAGAATCAAAATACAGCTTGTATCAACTCATTCGCTTGAATTTTGATTTGGTCACAGGTTTCTCTGTCATGCCCTTACAGATCTTCTCGATTCTGGGTATGTTGCTTGCTTTAGCTGCTGGCAGCCTATTTGCTTACCTATTGGTGCGTCGCTTTGTTCTGGGGGCTGAGGTAGAAGGAGTCTTTACCCTCTTTGCACTCACCTTCTTCTTAATAGGCGTCATGCTCTTTGGTCTTGGCCTGCTCGGCGAATATATCGGTCGAATTTATCAAGAAGTCAGAGATCGTCCACGTTATGTTGTGCGTACTGTTTTAGAGAAAAAATAATTGCGCGCAGTCGTCTTTGCCTATCATGATGTTGGCGTTCATTGCCTCAACGCTTTATTAAATGGTGGAATTGAAGTTGACCTTGTGGTGACCCATCAGGATGACCCCAATGAAAATGTTTGGTTTGGCAGTGTTGCCAAACTTTGTGAGGCCAAAAAGATTCCTTGTATTACACCTCAAGCTGATCAGCTGATCGAGCTGATCCCACAGATTGAGCAATTGGCGCCGGATTACGTATTTTCCTTTTACTATCGCCATATGATTCCGGCCAAGCTACTAGCTTGCGCCAAGATTGCAGCACTGAATATGCATGGCTCACTACTGCCAAAATACCGAGGTCGTGCCCCGGTAAATTGGGCGATTTTGCATGGAGAAACGCAAACTGGTGCTACTTTGCATTTGATGGAAGCCAAACCCGATGCAGGCGATATCGTTGCTCAATTGGCGGTCCCCATTGGATCGGATGAAACCGCGACCGAAGTCTTTAGCAAGGTCAGCCAAGCTGCGGTGGACGTCCTTACCCAAGTTTTGCCAAGGCTTACGCAGGGTAATGTACCCAAAACCCCCAATCTCTTATCGCAAGGGAGTTATTTTGGTGGTCGCAAACCGGCCGATGGCCAAATTTTATGGCAGCAAAGTGCCAAACAGGTCCATGACCTTGTCAGAGCCGTTGCGCCTCCATATCCCGGCGCCTTCACACAATGGCATGGCCAGCAGATGATTGTGGCCCGTACGAGCCTAGCCCATCCCCTACCTGACCAACTTGATCTTCAGACTCTGGGTATCCAAGTGGTTGATAATCAGGTATTTGGCGTTTGCGGCGATCAAAAAGCGGTAGCGATCCTAGAATGGTTTCCAGCAAATAGCCAGTAAACAATTAGCATTACCCTTTAGATTAAACGAGGCAGTAAAGATGAAAAAAGTGCTCATTCTTGGTGTAAATGGCTTTATTGGCCATCACCTCTCAAAACGCATCCTAGAAACAACTGACTGGGATGTCTATGGAATGGATATGCAACATGATCGTTTAGGCGATCTTGTCAATCATCCACGCATGCACTTTTTTGAAGGTGACATCACGATCAATAAAGAATGGGTGGAGTATCACATTCGAAAATGCGATGTTATCTTGCCCTTAGTAGCAATTGCTACTCCGGCAACTTATGTACAGCAACCACTGAAAGTATTTGAACTGGATTTTGAGGCGAATCTTCCTATCGTTCGTTCAGCAGTGAAATACAAAAAGCATCTCGTCTTTCCTTCCACATCTGAAGTCTATGGAATGTGTGAAGACAGTGAGTTTGATCCTGCTCAATCGAATATGGTTTATGGCCCAATCAATAAGCCACGCTGGATTTATGCTTGCTCTAAACAATTGATGGATCGGGTCATCTGGGGCTATGGCATGGAAGGTTTGCGTTTCACGCTCTTTCGCCCATTTAATTGGATAGGCCCTGGACTAGATAGTATCTACACTCCAAAAGAAGGCTCCTCCCGCGTTGTAACTCAATTTTTAGGTCACATTGTTCGCGGCGAACCCATTAACTTGGTAGACGGTGGTGCTCAGAAGCGCGCCTTTACTTATATTGATGATGGTATTGATGCTTTGATGCGCATCATCGATAACCAAGACGGTATCGCTAACGGCAAAATCTATAACATTGGTAATCCAAAAAACAATCACTCCGTTCGTGATCTGGCTAATCAAATGCTAGAGATAGCACGCAGTATTCCTGAATATGCCAAGACAGCAAATGAAGTGCAGATCGTGGAAACCACCTCAGGCGCTTACTATGGCGAAGGCTACCAAGATGTGCAAAATCGCGTCCCCGCAATTGATAACACAATGAGTGAGCTCAATTGGAAACCCACAACAACTATGAGTGTAGCTTTAAAAAATATATTCGAAGCTTATCGCCAGGATGTTGAAAAAGCTCGCCATTTAGTTGATAACGAGTAAGTCGGGAGCCCATGGCAAAGATTGCACTCAAGGTAGACGTTGATACCTTACGCGGCACCAAAGAAGGTGTTCCCAACTTAGCCAAGGCTCTTGAGCGCTTTGGGCTAAAAGCCACTTTCTTATTTAGCTTAGGACCTGACCATACTGGCTGGGCACTAAAGAGGGTTTTTCGTCCAGGCTTTTTAAATAAAGTCAGTCGCACCTCCGTAGTCGAGCACTATGGAATTAAGACCTTGCTCTACGGCGTCCTTTTGCCCGGCCCAGATATTGGCAAGGAAGCAGCCGCACAAATGCGTGCAATTGATGGAGCAGGCCATGAGTGTGGAATTCATGCATGGGATCATGTGGCTTGGCATGACGCGGTTCGTCATCAAGATACAAAATGGACCAAAGCCCAGATGCAAAAAAGTTGGGATCGCTTTATTGAAATCTTCGGTCATCCACCCGTCACTTATGGCGCTGCTGGTTGGCAGATGAATGAAGCTGCATTTGAGCAGCTTGACCAATGGGGTATTCAATATGCCTCGGATGGCAGAGCCAATCCGAATCTGGTGCCCTATCGTTTTGCCCTTCCCTCAGGAACAGCAAAGCATGTGCAATATCCAACGACATTACCCACCTTTGATGAATTGATTGGGATTGATAACGCAGATGAATTCGGGGCCGTTAAAAAACTCCTTGAGATCACTCAAAGCAACCCTAATGATCAGGTTTTTACCCTGCATGCAGAATTAGAAGGTCAAAAGCTTTTACCTGCCTTTGAGCAACTTTTAGCCGGCTGGTTAAACCAAGGGCACGATTTAGTGACGATGGGCGAGCTTCATCAATCGTGGAAAGCGACCAAACAACTCGATAAAATAGCAGTACAGCCAGTTCATTGGGGAGAGATTCCCAATCGTAGCGGCGAACTGATTTTGCAAGCTTAAACTCATACAACAAGAGAGATCATCATGACCGTAGCAATTGGTAGCCCTATTCCGCAATGTGCAGTTTTGGCAACATCCGGATTAACGTTCACTCCAGAATCAGCCAAAGGTAAAAAACTGGTTATCTATTTTTATCCGAAAGATATGACCCCGGGTTGCACCGCTGAGTCTGGCGAGTTTCGGGACAACATTGAAGCCTTTACCAAGGCCAATACTTTAGTTGTTGGCGTTTCTAGGGATAGCCTCAAATCACACGATAATTTCCGTAGCAAACTAGAGCTCCCCTTCGAGCTTATTGCTGATACCGAAGAGGTTTTATGCCAACTTTTCGGCGTCATGAAAATGAAGAATATGTATGGCAAACAGGTGCGAGGTGTAGAGCGCAGCACCTTCCTCTTTGACTCTTCTGGCAAGCTTGTAAAAGAGTGGCGCGGTCTAAAGGTTCCAGGCCATGTGACAGAGGTATTACAAGCAGCCCAGGCAGCTAGTTAATTTTTATCAGAATTTACGTAAGGGGACTTGCAAAGCCCAAAATTTGGGGTAAAGTAATTCATATGCACCGTAAACGACGGGAAAGTCTAATAATTCGTTTGACTCAGCAGCCTGAATACTTCATCACAGGCTTGGGAAACAACCCCCGCCGTTTTATCGATCGTTTTATAGCTAGTTTCGTTACAAACCGTCAATGCAATCCGCTTGGCGGTTTTTTCTTTTAGGAGAGTCTGCATGCCATTGCCCCCAATTCCAACTCAAATTGCTGGCCAAGTCAAAATTAGCGGTAAGGACACTCCTGATTTAAAAAAGCGCCCCACTCCAGCAAAGCCAGTTGCATTGGAAAGTCAAACATCCAATTGGGTT
>JBFZCO010000017.1:0-4080 GCA_041307885.1 Burkholderiales bacterium
CTTCCCATCGAACTTGGAGCGGGAAAGGAGGTTCGAACTCCCGACCTATACCTTGGCAAGGTATCGCTCTACCAGCTGAGCTATTCCCGCATAACAGGGCAGTAGTTTAACAAACTATTTAAAACAAAGCATTTTTACTGCTCTCCTAGCTCATTGGAAGAGTCAAGGGACTGCTTCAAGCCTTATGCAATATAGACTTAGAACTTTACTTGGCCTTATCGACTAATTGAGGCAAGGCCTTTTTCATGTAGTAAAACATCGACCAAAGCGTTAAAAAGGATGCCACCCAAATCAACCAAGTGCCTACCTTGGCGCAATTGAGCCAACCAAATAGGGTGTCATTCAATAACAAAAAGGGGATCGCAACTAGTTGTGCTGTCGTTTTAAGCTTACCTACCATATGAACTGCAACACTTTTTCCAGCCCCAAGTAATGCCATCCACTCTCTTAATGCTGAAATAGTAATTTCACGGCCTATGATGATAAGTGCTACCCAAACCTGCACTCGATCCATATTTAGCAAGACCAATAACGAGGCAGCAACAATCAACTTGTCAGCAACTGGGTCTAAGAATTGACCAAAAGCAGACTCGAGCTTCATCCGTCGAGCCAAGAATCCATCCAACCAGTCTGTTACTGCGGCAAAAACAAAAATGACTGTCGCTGTGAGATTTTTATCAAAAGGAGTAATCCAGCTGTTAGGTAAATAAAACACCGCCACCACCAGTGGGATTGCGGCAACACGCAACCAGGTAAGGGCTATAGGTAAATTAAAAGGCATGGCTCAAGCATAAACTAATGTGATGATGCTTGGATATCAGTGGAGTTGCCGATAAATTTGCTCAGCCAAAGCTTTCGAAATTCCCTCAACGCTGGCAATCTCCTCAATAGTGGCATTAGATACCCCACGCAAACCGCCAAAACGGGCTAGTAATTTTTGACGACGCTTCGCCCCAATTCCCTCAATCTCTTCCAACTGCGAAACCGTCCTTGCTTTAGCGCGTTTTGCACGCATGCCAGTAATAGCAAATCGATGGGCCTCATCACGAACTTGCGCCACCAGTAGTAAAGCGGCGCTATCAATACCTAACTCTAATGGCTTACGCTCATCAGCAAATATCAGGGTTTCTAAACCCACCTTCCGACCCTCGCCTTTAGCCACACCAACAATCAAGCTAATATCCATACCAAATTCAGAGAGGACTTGTCTTGCAACTTCAACCTGTCCTTTACCGCCATCAATCAGGATGACTTGGGGCATCTTCTCTGGTGGCAATTCTTGAAAATTAGCGTAGCGTCGTTGTAAAACTTGACGCATTGCTGCGTAATCATCACCTGGAGTAATGTCATTAATATTAAAGCGGCGATACTCACCTGCTTGCATGGCATTTTTTGCATACACAACGCAAGATGCTTGAGTTGCCTCACCAGAAGTATGGCTAATGTCAAAGCATTCGATACGAAGATGCTCGAGGCCCTCTAATTCAAGGCCCAAGATATCTGCCAGTGAGCGCGCCCTAGCAAGTTGGCCACCAGTCTCAACCAAGCGTTTTGCGATTGCGATCTTGGCATTACCCTCCGCCATAGATAACCAATGTCGTCTTTGACCTTGAGGTTGGTGCAAGAACGTAACCTTTCTTCCTGCTTGCATGTTGAGAAGATCGTGTAAGCCTTCTGGCGCAATCCCCTCATCGGATTCCTTAGCCAATTGTTCACTCTCTGTCAGGATTGCAATGTCATCAACTGTTTTTCTCAAAGAATGATTCAGGATGATGACTGGTGGGATGAGATTTGTTGTCAAGCCTCCATCGGCAAGCTTCTCCTCTAAATAATGCTGAGCAATAAAAGCTTCCAAAATTTCTGCAGGCGCAGGCATTTCTCCAGAGATAGAACGCAATCCTTTCGGAAAATAGGCTCGGTCACCAAGATGACGACCACCGCGGATCATAGCTAAATTGACGCAAACTACCCCTTCCATATGAGCAACGGCAATAACATCAACATCACCTTCACCATCAGCAACGGTATCCATTGATTGCTGCTGCAGCACACTTGAAAGATCAGCAATGCGATCTCTTAAAACAGCAGCCATTTCAAATTCCATTGCATCGCTAAAGGCATGCATCTTCTTTTCTAATTCAGAGAGTACATGGCGGTGATCCCCCTCTAAAAAGCGGGTAGCCTGGGCGACATCTTGCCCATATTGCTCTTCACTTAATCTGCCAACACAGGGGGCGCTACAGCGATGAATTTGATGTAGCAAACAGGGTCGACTTCGGTTCTTGAAGACGGAGTCTTCGCAGGTTCTCAGTCGAAATACTTTTTGCAAAATCTGCACACTATTGCGGACCGCCCAAGAATTGGGAAAAGGCCCAAAGTAATGATTACGCTTATCGACTTTGCCTCGATAGGAAGCTAATCGAGGAAATTGATGACCAGTCAACATCACATAGGGATAAGATTTGTCATCCCTAAACAGAATATTAAATGGCGGGGCTAGTTCCTTAATGAGGTTGTTCTCTAAAATGAGAGCTTCTGTTTCCGAGCGTGTTACTGTTGTTTCATAGCGGGCAATTTTGCCCACCATGAGTTGAATTCTTGGTGAAAGCACAGTTCGCTGAAAGTAACTAGAAACACGCTTTTTGAGGTTGCGCGCTTTACCGACATACAAGATATGGCCCGCATCATCAAAGAAGCGATATACCCCCGGCAATCCGGGTAGCCGTTTAACATCCTGCTGAAGGTTTTCAAAAAGCGAATTACTCATGCGTTGGGATATTTTCTGTCAAATCGTAGATAACTATGGTGATGCTGGTGTTTGCTGGCGTCTAGCCAGAAGCTTAACAAGTCTTCATGGTCAAGAGGTCCGAATTTTTTGTGATGATCTACCAACCCTTAATTTACTCGCTTCCGGGGTTGATGAGGCAATCAAAAGCAAAGTGAGCATGCAGCCTTGGGAGGCTAGCTTTAGTAATAGTCGCCATCCAGTGGAAACGCCTGATGTTGTTATTGAGGCTTTTGGCTGTGAGCTTCCACGGCGCTATCTTGCAGGCTTACTCATTGCTCCTAAAAAACCATTAATTATTAATTTGGAGTACCTGAGCGCAGAGCCATGGATTATTGACTTTCATAAAAAGGCATCACCACAAGCTCATGGTATTCCAAAGTACTTTTACTTCCCAGGCTTTCAGCAAAATGCAGGGGGAATCTTAATGGATCCAGTTCCAGAACCAGTAACACCAGAGCACCCTATTCCAGTCCATCTAAAACCAAGTTGGTCACAGCTCAGACCAAATACAAAACGGATCAGTATTTTTTGCTATCCCAGCGCACCTCTCTTAAAATGGCTAGAGGATTTGGGTAAGTCTGGCGAGAATTTTGATATTGTCTTAACGCATGGCATGCTTGAACAACTCAAGCTTAGCTCCGCCAACCCCATAGCGCTACCCAATGCAATCAAGCTAATCTCTATTCCATTTGTATCCCAAGATGAATATGACTGGGTGCTTACACACTGTGACTTCAATATTGTGCGTGGGGAAGATTCCTTTGTGCGCGCGCAATTAGCTGGCAAGCCCTTCATCTGGCACATCTACCCACAAGAAGATCGCATACATGAAGTCAAGCTAGCCGCCTTTTTAGACCTTTATCTGGATAGTGCACCCCAGGAGCTGAGACTTGCCGTGATTGCCGCTATGACTTGGGCAATGCCTAGTCAATGGCTTCCATCTTTGGAAAGCTGGAACATGCATTCCAAGGCTTGGCAAGCAGATTTACTGGAAAAACAAGCTGATGGAGGGCTAGCAGCCCGTCTCTTGGGCTTTGTAGCCTGATCTTGAAGTAAATAAGCTCTCGGGCGGTTACAATCTTGTCTTTGATAAAAACCGCAGAAAATTAGCTCTGCACCCAGGACTAGCAAGATGAAAACAGCACAAGAACTCCGCGTTGGTAACGTAGTAATGATTGGCACAGATGCCATGGTCGTTTTGAAAGCAGAATATAGCCGCTCAGGTCGCAACTCCTCCGTTGTGAAAATGAAATTCAAGAACTTATTAACTGGCGCGCCAAATGAAGGTGTTT
>JBFZCO010000018.1:0-9835 GCA_041307885.1 Burkholderiales bacterium
GATTTCTTAATGGGTATTCCCAATCTTCCAGATGAATCAGTACCCGTTGGTAAAGATGAAACTCAAAATCAAGAAGTGAAGGTTTGGGGAGTAGTACCAACGTTTTCATTTCCTGTAAAAGATCATGTGGATTTAGGTGCACCATTGGGGCTTGATTTTGAATCAGCTGCAAAAATCAGTGGCTCACGTTTTGTTGTGCTTAAGGGCCAGATAGCACGCCTTCACCGCGCTCTGGCTCAGTTTATGTTGGATATTCATACGAGTCAGCATGGCTATGAAGAGCTATATGTCCCTTTGATGGTGAATGCCGCATCTATGCGTGGTACTGGCCAGCTTCCCAAGTTTGAGGAGGATCTCTTTAAGGTGCCACGCCAGATGGGCGGCGAAGACGGGGCGGGTGAGGCAAAAATGGAGAACTTCTACCTCATTCCCACAGCAGAAGTGCCGGTTACCAATTTAGTACGCGACACCATCACAGCGGCTGAAGAGTTGCCATTAAAATTCGTTGCTCATACACCGTGCTTTAGATCTGAAGCGGGCAGCTATGGGCGTGATGTACGCGGCATGATTCGTCAACACCAGTTTGAAAAAGTAGAGCTTGTACAAATTGCAAAGCCTGAAGAGTCTATGCAATTGCTCGAAGAGTTAACTGCCAATGCTGAAAAGATTTTGGAATTACTCGAGTTACCGTATAGAAAAGTGCTGCTCTGTACAGGAGATATGGGTTTTGGGAGTGCCAAAACGTATGACTTAGAAGTTTGGATTCCATCGCAAAATGCTTATCGTGAAATTAGCTCTTGCTCGAATATGGGCGACTTCCAAGCAAGACGGATGCAGGCCAGATTTAAATCAGGCCAAGGTAAACCTGAATTAGTCCATACCTTGAATGGCTCAGGCTTAGCAGTTGGCAGAACAGGAGTTGCCTTGCTCGAGAATTGCCAGCAAGCCGATGGCAGTATTGCTATTCCGAAAGTATTGCAGCCCTATATGGGCGGCTTGGAAGTGCTAAAGCCACTTTGATATTTGGATATTCATCACTAGGCTCCCAATAAGGATTTGATTTGCCGTCGCTATAATGGCCTTTCGGTTCGGAGAGGTGGCAGAGTGGTCGAATGTACCTGACTCGAAATCAGGCGTAGGGTCAAACCTACCGAGGGTTCGAATCCCTCCCTCTCCGCCAGGTCAATGGGTTTAGCGTGACTCTGGCGATGTTTCACCTCTATCACCCCAATCTACCCTATGTGATGAATTTATTTGTCGAAACTCTAAGCTGCCATCTTATCAAGTACTTTTTCTAGACTCTCTACTTCTTCCATTAGAATTTTTAAAGATTCTTTAATTGACTGAGTTCTCGCTACAAATGCTTCTTGTTGCGCAAGTAAATCTTTTTCTACCTGATTTTTTTTGGTAGTCGCTTTTAAGTTTGGTTGACCTAAAGCGTTTAAATCTAAATCTAACCAAGAGCGTAGCAATAGCAATTTGTCAAATGTAGGTATTGCTAACCCTTTTAACCAGCGACGTGCTGTCTCTTGAGTAATTGGCTCGCAATGGGAGGCGCGCAAATTAAACTCTCTTGCTAAAAAAGATGCAGAAGGGATTTCACGATAACGGGCTAATAAGGCTTTATTTAAGGCCAGGGAAAATGATTTTTGGAGGGCCTTAAGCCAACTCATGAACCTGATTCTTTTTTAAAGTGGGCCGCGCGAGCTGCGTCTGCTGCCATGCTAGAAATTTTGACTGCTTCATTTGCAGCTTCAGTTGCAATTCTGGTGGCCTCAGCTGCTTGGGCGGAAGCAATTAAGGAGGATTCTTCTGCTTGTTCGGCAACCGCTGCTGCCGCTGCCGCAGATGCTGCCGCAGATGCTGCCGCTGCTTCAATGGCTGATTGTGCGGCCGCTCCTGCTGCTTCGGCTGCAGCATCAGCAGCTTTGAGTACTATTAAGGCAGCTGCTTCAGTGGCAGCATTAGCCGCATATTTTGTTGCTTCCAATGCTTTGAGAGCGCTTGATGCTGAGCGTTTAGCGGCTTCTGAGGCATGGGAAGTTAAGTCCTTAAGGGAAGCGAGGGCAGTAGAGTAGCGTCGATTTATTAATAAGTAACCTTGGCGTAAGTCGCTTACCTCTGATTCAAGCCCCGAAAGCTTGGAGTGGATCTTTTGGAGCTCGTCAGTCATCACTGTTCTCTAAAAAAATGGTATTTATGCATTGTATGTGGATTCCCACTTATTAGTGCTATTCAACAAGAAAAGTGTAGTTATCCTAATTACTCCACGTCATCCGTGCATCTTAGGAGCTCTTTCTAATTAATAATAAACTGTACTAATTTCTAGTATTAGTTATAAATTGCTGATAAATGATAAAACGGGATACTTAGGGGGTGACGTAAGCAAAAGTATTTATTGCATACTTCTAGACTTTATATACCCAATAAAAAATCGAAGATTCATTATGGTCAGTCAGTCGACCAGATCTTCACCAAATCATTTTTTATTCAGTTTATTTTCATTTCTCATCTGCATTTATAGTCCTCTCAGCTTTACTCAGCAGGTTCCTGAGATACAGATAAGTACAACTGCTTTAGATGAATTCAGCGGCTCTGGATACAACCGTCCAGCAGTATTTGATGCAGCTCCCTATATCGAAATAGGATCTAACTACGATCAATTGTCAAATAACTATGCTAGCTGGAGCACGCAGTATCTAAATCTTTCTATTCCCCTCAAAGAAAATGGGCTCGTTAACATTGAGGCGCAGAACGTTCAGCGATTTAGTATGGTTGATCAATCACTCAATGTGGCATATGCCTATCCAACTAAGTTAGGTGTTCTCAATGTAGAAGGTGGTTATTCTGCAAATCCTAATTTTCTGCCTCAGAATTCTGTCGGTTTAGGCTGGAATGGCAAGCTTCCGTCTAATTTTGGCTATATCGTTGCAGCCAATCAAAAGCAATATTCTCAGTCTTACGCCAATGCATCAACCAATATGCTTAGCTTGGGGTTGGAGAAGTATGTTGGCGAGTTTCGGATTGCTTATGTTGGAATGATTTCTAGTATTAATAAGACGCAGGGTTCGTTTGCATCCAAGTTACAAGCCCAATGGATTGGGGAAACCAATAATCGGCTTGGCATTACCTATGCCCAAGGTATGGAGCCCGAGGTGGTTGGCTTGAATAACTTAAATAGTATTCAATTTAACTATGTTCAGTTAGATGCTCTTTATTGGATTAGTAAAACAATCGGCCTTACTTCTGCGCTATGGCATGGCAAAGAAGGATCCTACTACCAACGCAATGGTGGGCAGCTGGGTGTGCGAGTTACTTTTTAGGTAAATAATATGAATGTACTAATTACTGGTGGTGCTGGATTTATTGGATCTCATCTTGCAAAGTATCACTTAGAAAAAGGAGACTTTGTTCACGTTGTTGATGATCTTTCTACTGGAGTAATTGCTAACATCAGCGACTTATTTAAGAATCCTCAATTTCAATTCCAAGAAGCTAATATTCTCATTTGGGATGGGCTTAAAGAGGCTGCGAGATGGTCTGACCGTATTTATCATATGGCCGCTATTGTTGGTGTAAAGAAAGTTCTTGAGGATCCTCGTGCCGTAATGGCAAGCAACATATCTGCAACTGAGAGAGTCTTTCGCGCGGTTGCTGAAGTGAACCCAATGTCCCAGGTGATAGTGGCATCGAGTTCAGAGGTTTATGGCTTTAACACTAATGCTAGTTTTTCAGAAAACGATGACGTTGTCTTTCGATCAGCTGGAAGATTGCGCTGGTGTTATGCAGTTACTAAGTTAGCTGATGAGTATTTGGCGTACTCCTTTATGAAAAAATCAAATATCAGAGTGGTCATTGCCAGACTATTTAATACTATCGGACTGCATCAAACTGGTAAATATGGCATGGTGGTGCCCAACTTTATTCAACAAGCGGTTCATGGAGAGCTAGTAACTGTTTTTGGAGAGGGCTCTCAAACTCGGTCATTTTGTGATGTTCGTGACACGGTAGAAGCACTCAATCGCCTCGCTTCTAGTCCATTGGCTAATGGAGAAATTGTGAATGTGGGCAATGACTATGAAATTTCTATTAGTGATCTAGCGCAGAGAATCATTGACCGATCCAAAAGTTCTTCAAAGATTACTTATCTATCTTATGAAATGGCTTACGGAGTTGAATTTGAAGATATTACGCATCGTAGGCCAGTGTTGGAGAAGTTATTCCGCCTAACTGGGTTTTCACCTCGGTGGACCCTAGATGCCACTATTGATCAGCTGATTGAACAGGAGCGATTAAATCCGCAAATGAAATCTTGATGAGCCCATCTTCACATTCTTCGATTTTCATTTTCTTTGCCTATGGGGTATTGATACTCTTATTAATTATTGTGATCTTCTCGTTTGGTGTAATTTTTTATAACCTCATTTCAGTCCATTATCAAAAAAAGGCTTCGATAAAGAGAGGGGCGCTTAAGGGAGTGATTTCTGCTTATTTAGCTGGAGTCATCTCAATCGATAGCTTTAAGAAAACTGTTAATAACAGTCATGAATTTCTAGTAAGTCTAGTTGCCCAAATGTCAGAGTCAGCTGATGCCGATACTAGGCTTAAGTTAATTCGTATATTTACTCTTTGCCAATGTGAATTTTTGATCGAACATGAGTTCGATAATTTATATTCATCTGATTGGAAAAAAAGAGAGCATGCGGCTACGTATCTACCTTTTATTACAACGACATCAGCATTTTCTGCAAAATTGATAGACTGTCTAGAAGATGAGGTACTTGAGGTTCGATTGGCTGCTGCAAGAGCGCTTGCCGAGCTACAGCTAGTTTCTGCAATTAATCCGATTCTTCATCATTTAGCTTTACCAGGAAGTCGGCCTATTGCGCGTTTGATTGAATTGCTCATGCATTTTGACGATAGGGCCATTCCTTGCTTATTGGAATATTTAAACGTGCCGAACCTTAGTGGCGCAGGATATCAAATTGCTATTACTGTCTTGGGTAAAAAGAGGGTAAAGAATGCGGTTCCTATTATTTCAAAATTTACAACACATCAAGAGCTGGAGGTGAGAATTCAGGCGTTTCGAGCCCTTGGGGAAATTGCCGATGAAAGCAGTTTGTCCATGCTAATTTCAGGGGCGATGAATCTCGAATGGGAAATTAGAGCGATCTGTAGCAATGCCTTAATTCGCTATTCTGGCAAAGAGGTTATTGCAGCCCTGCAACATGGGCTAACTGACTCAATTTGGTGGGTTCGCTTTAATAGTGCAAATGCCCTAGCTAGTCTCGGTCCTCCTGGAAAACTGGCATTGGAGGAGACATTAATTAGTCCCGACCGATTTGCACGCGAAATGAGTCTAATGGCGCTTGATGGCGGCACCTCTTATTCTCCAATGGAAATTGAGGGTAAGAGATGAGCCCAGAGGTATATTCATCAGCCATAGGGGTTATGAAAATAACTATTCAAGCCATCTTCATTTATTTCTTGGTGATGCACAGTATCTATCTCTTACTAATTTTTTTGGGAGCTATAGAGCAAAAAAAATATCACAAAGGTATTAATTTTGGTGAATTTAAAAAAATTAGTGAATCTCCTCTAACCCTACCAATCTCTATTGTTATCTCAGCATATAACGAAGAAAAGATGATTGTTGATACGCTCTTAAATGTATTAAGACTGAATTACCCTTTGTTTGAAATTATTGTTGTCAACGATGGTTCTGAAGATAGCACGATGAATTGCCTAATTGATCGCTTTGAATTAGCACCATGCAGCTTTGTCTATAAAAAGCATTTTGATACGAAACCTATTAGGGCAATTTATCACTCTATTAAATATCCCAATATTCTAGTTGTTGATAAAGAAAATGGCCGTCGCGCAGATGCAAACAATGCTGGGGTAAATCATGCCCGCTATCCAATTATTTGCCAGATTGATGCAGACTGTGTTCTTGAAGAAGATGCGCTTTTGCGAATGATTCGTCCATTTTTATATGATGAAAAAGTAGTAGCAGCTACAGGCATGATTCGTCCCTCGAATGGATTAATCGTAGATCAAGGAAAAATTATTGAGCGAAGACTACCTATTCATTGGTTGCCAATGTTTCAATATGTTGAATATTTGAGAGCTTTTCAGTGGGCTAGAGCAGGTTTATCTCGCTTAAATAGTATGTTGTGTATGTCTGGGGCCTATACGCTAATTCGGAAGGATATTTTTTTAAAAGTAGGTGGCGCCAATCCAAATGCAGTGGTTGATGATTTTGAGCTAACCATGTCAGTGCACCGCTATATCCAAGAGCATCGTGAATTAGGCCCATTAAAGATTGCTTATGTCCCTGATCCGGGTTGTTATTCCGAGGTACCAGAAACCTTAAAAGCGCTTTCTTCTCAGAGAAATTTTTGGCAGCGAGCCATACTGCAGTCGCTTATCTGGAATAGGGACATGATGTTTAATCCTCGCTATCGCATGGTTGGCGTGTTCGGTGTCCCCTTTTTCTTTTTCTTTGAAGCGCTATCTGCATTAGTTGAGGGGGCAACTTATATTTTGGCCCCTATCGCTTATTTGACTGGATTAGCGACTCTCACAGATCTAGCTCTATTTTTCATCTTTAGTGTCTTATTGGGCACCGTTGTATCTGTATGTGCAGTGTTATTACAAGAGACCTCCCGCTTTAGGCAAGAAAAGACTTCTGCACTAATTAGGCTGCTCATCACAGGTTTTATAGAGAATTTTGGCTATCACCAGTTTCATGTTTATAGCCGTTTAGTTGGTATTTACGACCTATTAGTGCGAGGAAAAATTGCCTATGGGTATCGCGTTCGCTCAGGTTATCTAACCCCTTCAAGAAAGTAGGAAGAAATGACTATAGTTGCTATCGTAGGATTAGGTTATGTAGGAATCCCATTGGCAGTTGAATTTGGAAAAATTTTTCCTACAATCGGATTTGACCATTCAATAGAGAAAATAAAATCTTTTAAAAAAGGGCTTCCACCCACTGATGAGATTAGCGTTGAAGCCTTATCTTTAGCCACGCACTTATCGTTCACTGCCGATCCAGCAGATCTCAAAAAAGCAGATTTTATTATTGTTGCTGTACCCACTTTAATTGATGAAAGTCATCAGCCTGACTTTATACCCCTAAAAAGTGCTACCGAATTAATTGCTAAAAATATGAAGCGTGGTGCGACTGTAATCTATGAATCTACGGTTTATCCTGGCGCTACAGAGGATGTGTGCATTCCCATATTAGAAAAAAACTCAGCAATGGGCTGGAAAAAGGATTTTAACGTGGGATATTCACCCGAACGTATTAATCCTGGCGATACTCTTCATACCTTAGTTAAGATAGTCAAGATTGTTTCTGGGGATACCCCAGAAACTTTAGATAAAGTGGCAACACTTTACGAACATATTATTCAAGCTGGCGTTGTTCGAGTTTCTTGCATCAAAGTAGCTGAGGCTGCCAAGGTAGTAGAAAATACTCAGCGCGATCTCAATATAGCCCTCATGAACGAAGTTGCGATTATTTCTGAGTTAGTTGGCATTGACACAAATGAAGTGATAGATGCGGCCGCAACCAAGTGGAATTTCATGCCATTGCGTCCAGGCCTAGTTGGCGGGCATTGCATCGGTATTGTTCCATATTACCTAACTTATAAAGCAGAAATGATGGGTTATCACCCTGATGTTATTTTGGCCGGTAGAAGAATTAATGACGGCATGGGAAAATTTATTGCTGACCAGATTGTCAAAAAATTAATTGCTCAGAATGTCCGAATAAAGGGTGCTAAGGTCAATGTATTGGGGTTGTCATTTAAACCGGATGTCCAAGATATTAGGAATTCTAAAATTATCGATACGATTGCCGAATTGAATTCCTTTGGAATCGAAGTATTTATGCATGACCCCATTGCAAAAAAAGCCGATGCAAAAGCGTATTACAGAATTGAACTATTGGATTGGGATGCGCTTCCCATGGCTGATGCAACAGTTATATCTACTCCACACCAGGCATTTTTAGAGATGCCATTAAATAAACTACTAAGCAAGACAAATCAGGGGGGGTGTTTTGCTGATATCTACGGTCGTTTTGATCGAAAAGAAATTGAAGCGATGGGTTATTCAGTTTGGCGCTTGTAGAGGACTCCAGATGGCTAAGCGGTTTCGACCATTTTTCTTAGCTTCATACATGGCGATATCTGCTTTTCTAATAATCTCATTTAATAGAATGCCGCGTTCAATATTAGGGCTGTCTTGGGGGCAGAAGGTCGTAATGCCGATACTAACTGTAATTTTTATTGGTTTGGGGGCTCTAGTCTCGATGGTTGCATTCTCAATGTATGTCAGCAATCGTTGTGCGAGGGCAGCAGCCTCCAAGCTATCAGTTTCAGGCAGCAGGATCAAAAATTCCTCGCCACCAATCCGACCCAAAGAATCTCCAGTACGGATAACTTCCTTTGTGAGTTTTACCAATCCAGTGAGTGTTTCATCACCAACGAGGTGGCCAAATTGATCATTGACATATTTAAAATGATCAATATCAAACTCTAGTAAAGAGAAGCTTCGATGACTTCGTTTGGAACGTTCAATTTCTGCGCTAATGCGATATAAAATTTGACTGCGACTGTAGCTATTTGTTAGCGGATCAAACTGAGCCAGTGTTTCTATTAACAACCGCTTGTTCTCTTGGGATATAAGCAGTTTATTTAATCCTAATATACCCAATAGTAAGCATGCCGCTATTGGTAAGGAAAGGGATGCATCAATCAAGTCGTAATGCTCGGATCGAGTAATATTAAATACTAGACCTATCCTTCTTATTGCCATCATGCTTAGGCCAATGGCAATAATTAGCCAGGCCCAACGCAATTCTCGTATAGATCTTTGAAATATTAAAAGCGAGATAAATGCTGTTGCCACTTCACAAAGTAGGGCTAGGGAATGTAGTGTGGTGACGGGTAGCAATTTTTTATTTATATAAAATATAACTTGTATTAAATATTGAAAATGTCAAAATGTCCATAATTTAATGATTTATTTCTTTCATAGAATCATATATATTTACAAGAGGAAAGGAAGCAATCTCCTTGCAAAGCTCACCAAAAATAGCTACGACAAAAAAGAAGGATGTATCTGATTTACTCAGGCTATCTGAGGTTCGTTATCGACGTCTTTTTGAGTCTGCCCAAGATGGCATATTGATTCTTGATTTCAGCACGGGCGCTATTCAAGACGCTAACCCTTTTATTATCAAATTGCTTGGGTTTAGTTCAGAAGAATTAATTGGTAAGCAATTATGGCAAATTGGCCCTATTGTAGATAAGCTGGCAGCGCTCAAAGCCTATGAGACTGTTAAAGAAACGGGATACTTTCGCTATAACGATCTGCCCTTGATGACAAAAGATGGTCATCTCATCAGTGTTGAGGTTGTTAGTAATGCTTATGGGGTGAATGGAGAGCGTGTCATTCAATGTAATATTCGCGATATTACCGATAGAAAACTATTGGCGTTAGAGCGGTTGGAGTATCTCAATTCTATTACTACTTCGATGAGTGAGATGGTCGAAGCATTATCGAACGTGATTGTTGCTCGTGATCCATATACTGCAGGCCATCAAAAACGGGTATCTAGCTTGAGTGTGGCTATTGGAACCAAGCTGAATATTCCGTGGCATTCTATAGAGGGCATCCGTATGGCAGCGTTATTGCATGACATTGGAAAAATATCGATACCCACTGAAGTTCTAATCAAATCGACGGTTTTAAGCAATTTCGATATAGGCATGCTTCAGAATCATTCGCAAACTGGATACGATATTCTCAAGAATATTCA
>JBFZCO010000019.1:0-9554 GCA_041307885.1 Burkholderiales bacterium
CAGAAGCAGAGTTTCAAAAGCTGTTAAGTGATCTGCCTCCAGAAACAGTGAGAGGAAAGGGATTCCTTTATTTAAAGGACTATCCTTTGGTGCGTTTTGAATTCCAAATGGTGGGAAAATCAGCACAAGTTCAACCCAAAGGTGAGTGGGGCTTACAAAATCCACGAACTGAGATAGTGTTTATCGCGCTTAAATAAAATCCTCAATCGAGTTATTAGCAAATGAAATACTTCGTATTCCTATTCATTAATCTCTTTTTGGCTAATGCGTATGCAGAAGACCTATTAGTTCCCCTATCAAAGTTTAAAAATGATTCACAGCGCCTATCATCCGATCATGTGTTGGAATTTTGGGGTTACCATAGTTTTGAGGTCGGTAACAACTATGACAACACGCTAACTGTGCGCTATTACAACCCTCTAGAGGTCGGAGATTGGAAAGGGCGAATTCGTCTTGATAGTTCACTTGTGTCCTCTTACAACGCTGATACTGGAACCGGGAATTTAAAGCAATACACAGGTGGCAACACCATGCTAACAATTTGGGGTCAAGACAAGGGAATTACAGGGCCCCTAAGAGCACTTGTGGGTGCTAGGGTAATCTTCCCATTTGGTAACTATGGGCAATGGGCTGCGGGTCCTCAATTAAGTTGGGCATTTATCCCCCAAGATAATGCCCTCTTGCCTGTCACTGACTTCTCTCCACTATTGCGTTACATGTATAGTTTTGATGGTAAGAACAATAGCTATGCTGCTAATCCGGGGCAGCCGCCATTAGCTCGTTATTTGCAAATCTATCCAACGGTTGGATTTAAGTTATCGCCAAGTACGATGCTGCGCTTTTGGGACGAGAACGGCATGGCATATAACGCGGCTGGAGGCGGATGGTTTGTGCCGCTAGATGCCATGGTGACGCATCGATTTACCAAAAATCTTATTTTGGCTGTTGGAGCTAGTAAGCAGTTGATTCAAACGTACTCTCAATACAATTGGACGGCCTATGGGAAGGTGTCATTCAACTTTTAGTTGCCATCCGTTGTTTCAATAGGTTGGATATATTGTCCGCCACGTCATTTCACATTAAAGGGGTTTGTAGAGGTGACACCCTTGCTACCAAAAGCCACTCTTGGGGTAGCTATTTTTTAATGAAAGTTTCTACTTTTAGTGCTGTTGCAAGGCAGTACATTATTATTTATTCAGCCAACATTACCTCAGAAAACCATCGAAATGATCACGCACTTCAAATCTAAAATTATTTGCGTTGCTTTATTGGGCCTTGTTTCCAGCATGTCATCTGCAGTGCAGTTACTAGATCCCCCGTCGACACCAAAGGTTTCTAATATCACTGTCTTCGTAGCTAAAAAGATCGTCACGATGGACCCGGCTATCCCAAATGCAACTGCAGTAGCTGTTGCTGATGGCCGTATCTTGTCAGTAGGATCATTGGAGGATTTGAGGCCATGGACCGATAAATATCCCACCCAAATTAATCGGCAATTTGCTAATAAGGTCATGTATCCAGGATTTGTAGAGCCTCATGCGCACCCATTGCTTGCCGGGATCCTCTTTAATAAACCGCTCTTGACGCCTTCACCAATGCCCAACCCGTGGGGACCTTCATTTGAAGGTGTATCCAACTTACAGGCAGCCTTAAAGCAACTTAAGAAATACTCAGACAACATTAAAGACCCTAATCAAACTCTTTTAGCTTGGGGATACGATGTGGTAGCGATGGGTAAGCAGCCTGATCGCCAACTCTTAGATCAAGTTTCAACTACTCGCCCTATCATTGTGTGGGACATATCTGGCCATGATCTGTATGTCAACAGTGCAATGATTAAGCACTATGACATCACGCCTGAAAAGGTTAAAAATATTCCAACCATTGTGGTCGATAAGGATGGCAAACTAAATGGCCAATTTCTAGAGTTAGCAGCTTTACAGTATGTCCTTGGAATCGCAGGCAAAGATATTTTGAAGCCCAATGAGATTCCGAATGACTTTATGTACATCAACGATCTAATGCAGCAGGCCGGTATCACGACATCTGGTGATTTGGCATTTGGGACTTTAAATATTGATGAGGAAACAAAGCTTGCTAAAGCATTCACGCAATCCCCTAATACTGCTCTGCGAATCGTTCCAGTTGTGTATGGAGAGCCGTTTATTCAAAAATATGGAGATAAGGCCATAACAGAGGCCATCAACCTTAAACGATTTGATAACGATCGCCTAATATTCCAAGGGGTTAAGTTCTATAGCGATGGCGGCTATTTGCCTGAGACAATGCGAATGGAGCATCCGAGTTACACGGATGGAAGTCTGGGCTCCTCCAATTACAAATCAGCTGCCGATTTTGCTAGCGCAATGAGGCCTTGGTGGGATGCCGGTTTTCATATTCATATTCACAGTAATGGAGATATTGGCAATCAAAATTCCATCAATGCGCTGCAATTGATGTTAGACGCTAAGCCACGCTTCGACCATCGCTACACTATCAACCATTTCGGCATTCCATCGCTGGCAATGGTGAAAAAAATTAAAGCCTTAGGTGCAGTTGTAAGCGCGAATATGTCTTATATATCCGAGCGCGCTAAATTAGAGTATCCGGCTTTGGGAGTGGATCGCGCTTCTTATGCCACTCGCCTGGGCACCTTAGTGCGTAACGGTATCCCAACTTCTATTCATTCGGATGCTCCAGTATCTGCTCCAGCCCCATTAAAAGAAGTTTGGACAGCAGTGACACGCAGGGATGTGTATAAGGATGGCAGGGTATGGGCTCCTGCTGAGGCAGTGACCGCAATGGATGCGATGAAAATGATCACGTTTGATGCTGCCTATACTTTGGGTGTTGAGGATAAAGTGGGAAGCATTGAGGCTGGAAAATTTGCAGACTTCACCATTCTCGATGACGATCCATTGAGTGTTCCGGCAATCAAGATCAAGGATGTCGCCGTACATGCAACCGTATTAGGGGGCAAGGTGATCCCAGTATCAGAAACGAAAAAGCCTAGACCGCTGAACTAGTGCAGTAAAGCAATACGCTTTAGAGCGAAGTTGCCCTGTAAACCAGCTTCATAAAAGCCACCTTCGGGTGGTTTTTTATTGTCTGGATGCGCTATTAGTGTGGTTTAGACCCTCATTTCTACAGTGTTTTAATCTTTAAACCATTGATTTATATAGAATTAATCATATTATTGGCGTATATGTTGCGTTGCCGCAAATAAATCTTGCATTGCAACAATATTTTTTTTAGAATGGTGCATCGCAATAAAATTTATTCAACTAAATATATAAGGAATTCACCATGTTTCAAACTCAATTAAACGACCAATTGGCTAACGCTCAAGCTAAAGCTGTTGAAACTGCAAAACATTTGGCACAAGTAGCTGTTGAAAGTGCAAAAGAATTAGCAGAAATCAATCAAGCTGCTGCAAAAGATGCATTAGTTGCTGCTCAAGATACAAGCGCACAAATGTTAGCAATCAAAGATCCACAGCAATTGACTAAATTAGCTCAGCCAGAAGTTGCTCAAGAAGCTGCTAAGTATGCTGCTGCATACCAAGCTAAGGTAAGCAAAGTAATGCGTAATAGCAATAAAGAAGTTGCTCAAGTAGTTGATGCTTCTATCGATGATGCACGTGCTGATATGGTTAAGTTTGTTAAGGAAGCTACTAAGACTGCTCCTGCTGGTTCTGAAGCATTTGTTTCTGCATTCAAAACTGCATTTGAAACTTCACTCCAACAGTTTGACCAAGTTCGTGCTTCTGCAACTGATGCATTTGCAAACTTTGAAAAGACTTTTGACACAGCATTTGCAAATATGCAAGGTCAATACGCAGTTGCTAAGCCAGCTGCTAAAGGCCGTAAAGCCTAATTAAGCTTTACTGTTTCTAGTTAAAACCACCTTCGGGTGGTTTTTTCTTTTTTGGGATTTCATCTAGACTATTAATCAAGTAGACTTCTACTTATGAATTTAATTCCTACTCGCCCACTGATTGCTCTCTCAATCGTAAGTACTTTGGCCCTATCTGGTTGTGGAACTGTTGAGTCTGCAGCCCAAGATGATTGCACCTCCATTGGCTGGAGAATTGGTACCCCAGGGTATGAAGATTGCTTTAAGGCTAGGGTGCGTGAGCGCAATATGGATTACGCACCGCCACAAAATTACCGCCCATCCCCATCTGTCATATAGACTAGGGTAAACCCTAGTATAGATTCCCTTGAGCTCCGTCAAGGACTTAGGGGTAGAAATAACCCAAAATCGTTGAAGATTTTGGGAACTGCCTATTTAAGCGAAAACACCGTTTAGCGATTTCTGGCATTCTCAATTGAGAGTTGTGTATATAAAAATAGCAGTCATTATTGCGACTAAAAATTAGAGACTACAAAATATGAATCACCCAAAACCCTCTAGAGAAATCACAGCCGTTGCTGTTGCGACAGCAGATGATTTAAGGGAAACCATTCGTCGCAAAAGTAAGCTGAAGGGCCGTCAAGCTGATGACGCTTCTTTAGCACAAGTGCGTCAACTCATTGGTAAGGCGCCTCATCGTCGCGATTTGCTGATTGAGAATTTGCATAAACTCAATGATGAGTATCGCGCTTTGCATGATCGTCATTTAGTCGCTTTGGCAAAAGAAATGAATTTGCCAATGGCTGAAGTCTATGAAGTAGCCACTTTCTATCACCACTTTGAAGTGGTACGTGGCAATGATCCAGTTGCCGATATCACCGTGCGCGTATGTGATGGTATTGCTTGTGAGTTAGCGGGTGCGCAAAGTTTATTGGCTAAGCTACCAGCGATTTTGGGCAACCCCAAAGTCAAAGTAGAAGCTGCGCCTTGCGTTGGTCGCTGTGAGCAAGCTCCAGTGGCTGTTGTTCATCAGTATCCTGTGCTATTTGCAACAACAGATAAAGTGGCTGCAGCAGTAAATAACAATCTGACCACTCAGCCCTTAGCTAAAGATAGCGGAAACTTTGATCCAGCATCTCTGGCTCAGAAGGGCGTATCACCACAGGGTGAGAATCAAGCGGTATCACCTGAGTACGTGGGATATGAATCCTATCGAGCACAAGGTGGTTACTCTTTAGCCAAGGAAATTGTTGAGGGTAAGCGTGACGCTGAGAGCATCATCAAATCTATGGAAAGCTCTGGACTAAGAGGTCTGGGCGGTGCTGGTTTCCCAGCAGGACGTAAATGGCGCATTGTTAAAGATCAAGTGGCCCCAAAGTTAATGGCTGTCAATATTGATGAAGGTGAGCCAGGGACATTTAAAGATCGCACTTATTTAGAACGTGACCCTCATCGCTTTCTGGAGGGTTTGCTGATTGCAGCTCATGTTGTTGGTATTGATGCTTGCTATATCTACTTGCGCGATGAATATCATGGCTGCCGTGAGTTACTTGAATTAGAGCTTAAAAAACTTCAAGCAGATCCCCCATTTACATTACCATTGATTGAGTTACGTCGCGGTGCTGGTGCTTATATCTGCGGTGAAGAGTCTGCCATGATCGAGAGTATCGAAGGTAAGCGTGGTGAGCCACGCATGCGCCCTCCATATATTGCACAAGTTGGCTTATTTGGTAGGCCAACACTTGAGCATAACTTTGAGACTCTCTATTGGGTGCGTGATATTGTGCAGCGTGGTCCAGAGTGGTTTAGCTCTTTTGGCCGCCATGATCGTAAAGGCTTACGCAGCTTCAGCGTCAGTGGGCGCGTCAAGTTACCGGGTGTTAAATTAGCTCCAGCAGGCATCACTATTCAAGAGTTGATAGATGAATATTGTGGAGGCATGCAAGACGGCCACAAGTTTTACGGCTACTTACCTGGCGGTGCATCTGGTGGCATCCTGCCTGCAACGATGAATGACATTCCTCTTGATTTTGATACTTTGCAACCCTATGGCTGTTTCATTGGCTCAGCAGCTGTCATGGTATTTGGAGATCAAGATAAAGCCCGAGATATGGCGTTAAACGTGATGCATTTCTTTGAGCATGAGAGCTGTGGTCAGTGCACACCATGTCGCGTTGGTACTGGTAAGGCTGCCCAGTTAATGCAAGCGAAGTCTTGGGATCAAGATACGCTTGAAGATCTGGCCACTGTTATGGTTGATGCTTCGATCTGCGGCCTAGGTCAGGCAGCACCCAATCCAATTCGCTGTATTGCAAAATATTTCCCACAAGAAGTTGCCTAAAAAGTACAGACAAGTTAAGGGAAAAAAGAGACAAATATGAACGCACCAGTAAATCCAAAAGAACTTGAGTTACAAACCGTTGAGTTCAAGCTAGATGGGCAAACCATTATTTCTTATGAGGGTGAGACCATTCTCAAGGCTGCTAAACGCCACGGTATCGATATTCCCCATTTGTGCTTTAAAGATGGTTATCGTCCTGATGGAAACTGCCGAGCATGCGTAGTTGAGATTAATGGCGAGCGTACTTTAGCTCCTAGCTGCTGCAGAAGTGCTACACCTGGCATGGATGTGAAAGCCAATAGTGAGCGCGCTATTAAGAGTCAGAAGCTAGTTCTGGAAATGTTGCTATCCGATATGCCTGATGAGGGGTTTAAATGGGTTGGTGATACCAAAGAAGAAGAATTAAAAAATCAGCATGGTGAGCTTAGTACTTGGGCAAGTCGTATGGATGTCACTGTACGTCCAGAGTTAAAAGCGCTGCGCCGTGAAAAAGTCAGTAGCGATGTCTCCCATCCGGCGATGGCCGTCAACTTAGATGCTTGTATTCAATGTAATCGTTGTGTACGAGCTTGCCGTGAAGAGCAGGTCAATGATGTGATCGGCTACGCCATGCGCGGATCTCATAGCGAGATCGTCTTCGATCTGAATGACCCCATGGGTGATAGTACTTGTGTGGCTTGCGGTGAGTGCGTACAAGCCTGCCCAACCGGTGCTTTGATGCCTAAAGGATTGATTGGCTCACAAACAGTGGATCGTAAGGTTGACTCCGTCTGTCCATTCTGCGGAGTTGGTTGCCAAATTACTTATAACGTTAAAGATGAAAAGATTGTCAGTGTTGAGGGTCGTGACGGCCCAGCTAACCACAATCGTCTTTGCGTCAAAGGTCGCTTTGGTATGGACTATATCCATAACCCACAGCGCTTAACTAAGCCGCTGATTCGAAAGACCGGCGTTGCAAAAGATGAGGCTTTGTTAGAAGGCAATCAAGATTGGTCCAATATTTTCCGTGAAGCCACTTGGGAAGAGGCGCTTGAAGTTGCTGGTGGTGGTCTCAAGAAACTGAAAGACCAGTACGGTAATAAAGTATTGGCTGGCTTTGGCTCTGCCAAGGGCAGTAATGAAGAAGCGTATCTTTTCCAAAAGCTAGTGCGTACGGGTTTTGGTAGTAATAACGTCGACCATTGCACGCGTTTGTGCCACGCATCTTCTGTAGCTGCTTTGTTAGAGGGCGTAGGATCTGGCGCGGTAAGTAATCAGGTGAATGATGTAGAACATTCAAGCTTGATTATGTTGATTGGCTCTAATCCAACTGCCAATCACCCAGTTGCTGCAACTTGGTTTAAGAATGCTGCAAAGCGTGGTGCGAAGATTGTTCTGTGTGATCCACGCATTACTGATATTGCTAAACATGCCTGGCGCACTATGCAGTTCAAGCCAGATAGCGACGTTGCCATGCTCAATGCGATGATTTATACGATTATTGAAGAAGGTTTGGCTGATGAAAAATTCATTCAGGAGCGCGCTAATAACTATGAGGCGCTGAAAGAAAACATCAAGGGCTATAGCCCTGAAGCAATGGCACCTATTTGCGGTATTCCGGCTGAGACATTGCGTGAGGTGGCAAGAGAATTTGCCACTACCAAGTCTGCGATGATTTTGTGGGGTATGGGTGTTAGTCAGCACGTTCATGGAACAGACAATGCCCGGTGCTTGATTGCTTTGGTCAGCATTACTGGTCAAATTGGTAAGCCAGGTTCTGGTTTGCATCCTTTGCGTGGACAAAATAACGTTCAAGGCGCAAGTGATGCAGGCTTAATTCCGATGATGTTCCCCAATTATCAACGCGTTGATCATGACGCAGCTCATGCCTGGTTTGAGAAGTTCTGGGGCACTAAGCTTGATAAGAAGCCTGGCTACACTGTTGTGGAGATTATGCATAAGATCACTGCACCAGATAGCGATCCAGACAAGATTCGCGGTATGTATATTGAGGGTGAGAACCCAGCGATGAGCGACCCCGATTTAAATCATGCTCGTCATGCCTTAGCCTCTTTGGATTTATTGGTAGTACAGGATATTTTCATGACCGAGACTGCCTTACTAGCTGATGTTGTATTACCTGCTAGTGCATGGCCAGAGAAGGTTGGCACTGCTAGTAATACCGATCGAATGGTGCAGATGGGTAAGAAAGCCATTAATCCTCCAGGTGATGCAAAAGCCGATCTATGGATCATTCAGCAAATTGCTAAGCACATGGGGCTCAATTGGAATTACCAAGGGCCAGATGATGGTGTTGCAGAGGTCTACGAGGAAATGCGTCAAGCGATGCATGCTGCCATTAAAGGTATTACTTGGGAGCGGCTTGAGAAAGACTCTAGTGTGACCTACCCCTGTTTATCTGAAGAGGATCCTGGACGACCCATCGTGTTTGATGATCATTTTCCAACCCCTGACGGCAAAGTGAAATTGGTTCCTGCAGATATTATTCCAGCCAATGAGCGGCCTGATACGGATTATCCATTTGTGTTGATCACGGGTCGTCAGTTAGAGCACTGGCACACTGGCAGTATGACGCGTCGCGCTACCGTTCTAGATGCGATTGAGCCGATGGCTACTGTATCTATGCATGGGGAGGATATGAGTCAACTCGGTGTTGTAGCTGGTGATGTCATTACTGTGCAATCGCGTCGTGGCGAGGTAGGTATTCATGTGCGTAGAGATGACGGCACACCGCGTGGTGTGATCTTTATTCCATTCGCTTACTTTGAGGCAGCAGCTAATCTCATTACCAACCCGGCTCTAGATCCATTTGGCAAGATCCCAGAGTTTAAGTACTGCGCTGTTAAATTAGTCAAAGGTGGTCAGGCTTCAGTATTTATGGGCTACGGTACTAATGATCCAGCACGACTAGAAGTGAATACTGCTTCTTAATTTATCTCTAGTGCAATTGAAGATGGCCTCTATCTTGAGGCCATTTTCAATTTCTTAGAATTGTTTTGGGATGTTTTCACCCCTGAATCGAAAACAAGTTTCGTTCTTGTTCATCCAGTTGCGCTATGAGGCCCGTCTCCCATTCTAGGTAGCGCTTTGCCGCTTCTTTATTTCCATCATGACGGTCATGCACAAAGAAAAGATAATCAATGCACTCTAAATCTGTTGGTGTAGTTGGAGTAGAGATAAGCTCTAAGCCTGTTGGAAAAATATTGTTTTTGCAAAGGTAGATCTGAGCCGATCGGCCAATAGTAGCTAATTGCGCAAGGGCACCTTGAGCCACCGCGAGATCTTCCACGATACACACAATAGGACCTACTTGATCTTGTATGGTCTCTAGGAGGCGAGGGCGAATCGTCCAAATAGC
>JBFZCO010000020.1:0-6933 GCA_041307885.1 Burkholderiales bacterium
CCCGTTTTTTAGGTTTGCGACCAGCAGATGAGGCCGCCTTAGAGAAGGTTACTAAAGACTTTAAGATTTATTACAAAAAAGTACCTGGCTCTAGCCCAGGTTCATACACCATGGATCACACAGCAGGCAGTTATGCGTTTGATCCTGAGGGGCGTCTGCGACTTTATATTAAGCATGCCCAAGGTCCTGAGACCTTGGCGCACGACATGAAAGAGTTACTAAAGTAAAGACTCAGAATAAAACAGAGTCTGTTTAGGCGGCTTGCTCTTGAAGGAGGCCACGCATTTTTTTAAGCGCGGCAGTTTCAATTTGACGCACCCGCTCTGCTGAAATGCCATATTCATTAGCAAGGTCATGCAAAGTTTTTGTTCCATTGCCTTCGGCATCCATTGCCAACCAACGTGATTGAACAATATTTCGACTGCGCTCATCAAGTGCCATGAGTGCTTGATCTAATTGCGGGCCATGCAACGCGTCAGTAGCTGCAGCCGCCATCATTTCTGTAGGCTCTTGACTATTATCAGCTAGCCATTGAATGGGTGCATAGGCGGATTCATCATCAGCGTCATCACTTTCTAGGGCAATATCACCACCAGCTAAGCGCATCTCCATTTCTTTAACATCAGAGCCTTTAACATCAAGTGCTTTTGCTAAAGCCTCTACTTCATTTGGAGTTAATGCGGCAAGCGTTGGCTTATTACTCCGTAAGTTAAAGAATAATTTACGCTGCGCTTTGGTTGTTGCTACTTTGACTAAGCGCCAATTTTTCAAAATGTACTCATGAATCTCTGCCTTAATCCAATGGATTGCGTAAGAGACAAGGCGAGCACCTTGATTCGGATCATAGCGTTTAACGGCTTTCATCAAGCCTATATTGCCTTCCTGAATCAAGTCTGCATGAGGTATTCCATATCCTAAGTACTGACGTGCAACAGAGACTACTAATCGCAGATGAGATAGCACCAGTGTTTTAGCAGCATCGACATTTTCAGTGCGTCGAAATTCTTGCGCCAAATGCAGTTCTTCTGCAGCGCTAAGCATCGGTACGCGATTAACGTATGCGATATATGAGTCGAGTGTGCCAACTCCAAGAGATGGCAGCATTGGAAAGGCAAGCGTAGCCGCAGCAGTCTGCGCTGCTGGCAGTGTTTGCCGTGCTTGCAATTGCGGTTTGTATGCTTTCTTTTGAACCATTTTCTTTTGTGTATTTTTAGTGTTAATAGAGTTCTATTTTAGCACTCTTGTCAAGAGAGTGCTAATGGTTTTTTAATCCTATAACTACTTGATTTAATTGAAAAATTCGGCAGAATATTGTTCTGCTGTGAAGGGGGCTAAGTCATCAATGCCCTCGCCTTTTCCAAGCGCTAAAACGGCAGGTTTTGTTCCTTCGTTCAGGGTATGAGCAAGCGCGCAAATGACACCTCCTTTAGCGGTGCCATCTAACTTAGTCACAATCAAAGCGCTCAGCTCCAGGGCGGCATGAAAGGCCTTCACTTGGCTCAAACCATTTTGACCAGTATTTCCATCAAGTACCAGTAAAGTCTCGTGAGGCGCACCAGGAAGGGCCTTGCCAATGACTCGTTTCACCTTTTTCAATTCTTCCATCAGGTGATTTTGGGTTGCGAGTCTCCCAGCAGTATCAATAATCAGAATATCGCTTTTTCTAGAAATAGCCGCATGAATGGCATCATGGGCTACTGCAGCGG
Source organism: Burkholderiales bacterium (assembly GCA_041307885.1). GTDB lineage: Bacteria > Pseudomonadota > Gammaproteobacteria > Burkholderiales > Burkholderiaceae > Polynucleobacter. Next base: position 1,707 of record JBFZCO010000020.1, read on the forward strand.
CATCCCCACTTTCCTGGGTAATGACGTCAACCTGGTTGCGACCACCCCATTCCAGTAGCTGGTTACGCGCAGCGGCTCGAAAAGTATCCCCAGCTGCTAAAAGTACCGATTTTCCCTGGGATTGAAACAGTCGACAGAGCTTCCCAATGGTTGTTGTCTTACCCGCTCCATTTACGCCAATCACAAGCCACACTTGTGGAATGGTCTTTCGATCAAGATCATAAAGTGGGTTGGGAGTGGCTTCCAGTGGCTTAAGGAGCTTAGATACCTCTTGAATTAATAGCTCTTTTAGGTCTTCAGGGCTGTTTGCTTTTTCAGATTTAGCCGCCTTACGAAGTTTGCTCATCAGTTGCTCGGTCGTAGGTAACCCAACATCGCTGAGGATGAGGGATTCTTCGAGGGAATCAAACCAGGCTTCATCAGTCTGATTGGATTTGAACAAGGAGCCTAGGGTTTTACGTAATCCGAACATAGTCGATACAATTAAATCCTTGCATCTTATCAATTTAATTCTAAGGATATGGTGATCTTACAGATGCGCTCTACTTTAATACGACTTTTCTGGTTTTTCATGGCGCTAAGCCAGTGCGTGAGTGCCACGCCTGATACGGCTTTGGCAAATACCCACGAGTTTGCACTTGCTAACGGATTAAAGTTGATCGTCCGAGAAGACCATCGTGCCCCTACGGTTGCCCATATGGTTTGGTATCGCGCAGGATCGATAGATGAGGTGAATGGCAAAACGGGAGTGGCTCATGTCCTTGAACACATGATGTTTAAGGGAACGCATACCGTGAAGTCCGGCGATTTCTCTCGCTTGGTAGCAGCAGTAGGTGGGCGCGAAAATGCATTTACCTCTCGTGATTACACGGCCTATTTTCAGCAGGTTGAAAAGTCAAAGTTAGATGATGTCATGAAGCTTGAGGCAGATCGCATGAGTAATCTTTCCTTTCAAGATGAAGAGTTTTTTAAGGAAATTCAAGTGGTAATGGAAGAGCGCCGCCTGCGTACTGAAGACAATCCAAGCAGCCTTCTTTACGAATCATTAATGGCAACTGCATTTATGGCCTCGCCATATCGTTATCCAGTAATTGGGTGGATGAATGATCTTCAGAATATGAAGCCAGTAGATGCACGAGATTGGTATCGAAGTTGGTACGCTCCTAATAATGCAACTGTTGTGATTACTGGAGACGTGGATCCCAAAGCCATTTTGCAGTCGGTTGAAAAATACTATGGCACAGCCCCAGCTCGTGAATTACCTGTTCGTAAACCTCAATTAGAGCCCCCACAAAGAGGAATAAAACAAGTTCAGGTAAAGGCACCTGCAGATAACGCACAACTGGCAATGGCATGGAAAGTACCCAGGCTGCATCCAGGAAAACTTGATGATGTCGAACCTTATGCTTTGGAGTTATTGGCCGCTGTGCTGGATGGCTATGATAATGCCCGCTTAAATCGCACCCTAGTAAAGCAAGAGCGTGTAGTCAATGATGTTGGTGTCGGCTACAGCATGGTGTCCCGAGGCCCTGAATTATTCCTCATCAATGTCAGTATGGCTAAAGGGAAAACAGTAGCTCAGGCAGAAAGTAGTATTCGCAAAGTATTAGAAGAGATTAGTCGTAATGGGGTTCAAGAATCTGAGCTAAAGCGTATTAAGGTGCGCATTTTATCCAATCAAATTTATAAGCGGGATTCCATATTTGGGCAGGCAATGGAAATTGGCAATTCAGAAATGGCAGGTTTTTCTTGGCGAGATAATGATGTCATGTTAGAAAAAATGCAAACGATTACCCCTGACCAAGTCCAAGCTGTTGCAAAAAAATATTTAGTTGACGAAGGTTTAACGATTGCAGTGTTGGATCCGCAGGCAAGAAAAAGTGGTCAAGCACAACAAGGGAGTAAGTAATGCGAGCACTGACCTTTACTAAGCACTTTTTAGTTGCGAATTTTCTCAGTCTGGGCCTTTTAGCTCCTGCCTATGCTATTTTGCCAATTGAGCAGCTTGAGTCAGTTAAGGGTGCTAAAGCCTATTTGGTTCAGACTAGATCGCTGCCAATGGTGGATATTGAAATTAGTATTGACGCCGGTGATCGCTATGACCCAGCAGATAAAAGCGGCCTAGCAACGGTAGTTGGGCAGTTAATGAATTATGGCGCGAGATCGGATAGGGGTCTACTGACCGAGGCGCAGATTGCAGATGAGATTGCAGATTTGGGCGCCAATGTAGGTATTTCAGTTAGTGGAGAGCGCGCCATTATGCGTATTCGCAGTCTTAGTAGAAAAGATTTGCGTGAGCGTGCAGTACAGCTAGCAGCCTCGATGCTTTCTGCACCCACTTATGATCCTACGATTTTGACCCGAGAAAAGCAGCGTATGACTACTGCATTACTAGAGTCAGAGACTAAACCTGAAGTAGTGCTAGAACGTCGCTTTAGAAAATTGGTCTATGCAAACTATCCTCTGGGTAACTCTCCTTCGGTGCAAACTATTTCCAATATTACTGCTACTGACTTGCAACAGTTTCACAAGCGATTTTATCGTGGAGACAGGATGATTGTGAGCATAGTAGGAGATGTGAGTAAATCAGACGCTACTGAAATTGTGCAAGCATTGCTTAAAGGTATTTCACCATCTGGACCAGTTATTCCTGCTCTTCCAGAACTACAGCGTTCACCAGTAGAGGCGCTCAATCAGCGCGAGCTTAATATTCCTTTTAATGCTCAGCAAGCCCATATTGCGATGGGGATGACTGCAATCAATCGCAGTAATCCAGATTACTTTCCATTGCTAGTGGGTAACTATGTCCTGGGTGGTGGCGGTTTTGTATCGCAACTAGTTTCAGAGGTACGTGAAAAGCGAGGCCTCGCTTATAGTGTTTTTAGTTATTTTGCTCCCGGTAAAGATACGGGTATTTTCCAAGCCGGTGTGCAGACTAAAAATGATCAAGCTGCTTTAGCAGTCGAAGTGATGAGCGCTACTATTGAAAAATTTATTGTCAATGGACCCACTCAGAGCGAACTTGGGGCAGCTAAAGCAAACTTAATCAATGGCTACCCATTAAGAATTGATAACAATAGAAAGTTATTAGATAACGTCTCAGCAATAGCTTGGAATAATTTACCGCTCAATACGATGGAGATTTGGACTAAGCAAGTCGAAGCAGTGACTTTGGAGCAAGTTAAGGATGCATTCCAGCGGCACTTGGCGATGGATCGCATGAAGATTGTGATCTTGGGGGCTCAAAATAAATAAGCGAGTTAAAGCAGGCGCACCGTCTGAGCTGCCAAAGAAAATACGCATCATTGGAGGGGTCTGGCGAAGTCGATTATTAACTGTTTTAGATTTGCCTGGTTTGCGACCAACAACCGATCGTATTCGAGAGACGGTATTTAATTGGCTTGGGCAGGATTTAAGTGGACTTAACTGCATTGATTTATTTGCAGGCACAGGCGCCCTTGGCTTTGAGGCGGCGTCACGTCATGCTAATGAGGTCACTTTATTAGAGCAAGATAAAAAAGCCTACGCGCAATTATTAGAAAATTTTGCCTTACTGCAGTCATCTCCAGTAGCTGGAACTGTGAAGATTGTTCATAGAGACTGTGTTGAGTACTTAAAACAGCAGGCTGATCTTTCTTCTAACTTGATTTTTATTGATCCCCCATTTCAAGAGGATGGTTTATTGGATCGAGCACTCATGCAGGCTGGGCGTGTATGCGATGATAGTGCTGGAGGGGGTATCTATGTGGAGTTTCCGGCTGCTCGCTCCCGAGAATCAATCGAAGCCCTTCTGCCAGAATGGCATTGTGGAAAATACTTAGAGGCCGGGCAAGTAAAAGCTTGTCTTTTTCGCTCCAGAAGAGGCTAAACTCTTGCCTGTAGCTGATAAAGCCTTAGGAATGTTATGACGATTGCTGTTTACCCTGGAACATTTGACCCATTTACTCGTGGTCATGAAGACTTAGTACGCCGTGCCTCAAGTATTTTTAGTGAGGTAATTGTTGGCGTGGCCGATAGCCGAAGTAAGCGACCATTTTTTACTTTAGATGAGCGTATTGAGATTGCAAAAGAGGTGCTTGGTCACTACCCCAATGTCAAGATTGCAGGATTTTCAGGCTTGCTGAAAGATTTTGCTCGTGAACATAATGCTCGTGTCATTGTTCGTGGATTGCGCGCAGTATCTGATTTTGAGTATGAGTTTCAGATGGCAGGCATGAACCGATATTTATTGCCTGATGTCGAGACTCTCTTTTTAACTCCTTCTGATCAATATCAATTTATTTCAGGAACGTTTGTTCGTGAGATTGCCATCATGGGTGGTGACGTTAGTAAATTTGTGTTCCCATCTGTAGAAAAATGGCTCATTCAAAAGGTTGCTGCCACCAATCAAATCAAAGAATAAGGCTGGTATACAAATAATATGGCCTTAATGATTACAGACGAGTGCATCAACTGTGATGTGTGTGAGCCAGAATGTCCTAATGATGCTATCTATATGGGGCTTGAGATTTATGAGATCGACCCAAACAAATGTACCGAATGCGTTGGGCACTATGATGCGCCACAGTGTCAGCAAGTCTGTCCAGTTGACTGTATCCCCCTCAATCCTGCTTTTTCAGAAAACCAAACGCAATTGATGGCCAAGTATCAAGCCTTAACTGCTGCTAAAAAAGCACTAGCGAAATAAGTTGTTAAAAACTAAGACGTACTAGCTTGCTGTTAATGGGTTTTGGAATGCAGTTCCAACATGGCTGCCTGAGTTTCGCCTTTAAAAAATAAGGGCAGAATTTTTAAGCCATCTTCAATGCTTGCCTCAATCTGTTTTTGTTCTACTTGTAAGGGTCTTCTGAGAACGAAGTCAGCCACATCCATTGGTCGAGCGCCTTCACTAGCGAGATCTCTAGGGTGTCCAATTCCTAGGCGCAAGCGCCAGTAATCAGGGGTTCCTAGGTGTGCCTGAATGTCTTTTAAGCCGTTATGTCCACCAGTACCGCCGCCAAGTTTGAGGCGCGCTGTTCCAGGCTTGAGATCGAGTTCATCTTGAACAACTAGCAAATCTTGGGATGTCATTTTATGAAAGCGACATAGTGCTCCAACTGCTTGCCCACTTAAGTTCATATAAGTAGTGGGCTTGAGTATGAAGAGATCTTCATTATTCCATTTGGCCTTAGCGACTTTTCCATGAAACCGTTTTTCAGTTTCAAAGCGAGTCCCCAATTGTTTTGCT
>JBFZCO010000021.1:0-10809 GCA_041307885.1 Burkholderiales bacterium
CTTGTACGGAGTCTGGTGAGTCACCAGCACAATTGATGATTCGGTGTGGTGCGATTGACTCCCCGCTTGATTTCCACCAAGGCATGTTTTTAAAGGCGCACTTTCCAGGTGGCGCTGCTCACGATGAGTCCAGGGGTGGTGTAGATCAATCATTGCTGAGCGCAGCTATCGTTGATCTGCCTATTGCAGATGTAAGGGCTTTTTCAATTGATGATTCTGGTACGACAGAGATTGATGATGCTTTGTCTGTAACAGCACTTGCACAGGGCGGCCATCGGATAGGTATTCATATTGCTGCACCGGGCTTAGTAATCGCTAGAGATGATGATTTAGATCGCATTGCGCGAACTCGAATGTCAACGGTCTATTTTCCGGGTGACAAGATTACGATGTTGCCCGACGCTGTTATTGAGCAATTCTCTTTAGATGAAGGCTCATCTCGACCTGCCTTATCAATTTATGTCGATATTGATCAAGAGGGTGCAGTAAATAAAGAGTCTTTGCAGTTACGTGCTGAGATGGTGCCTATAGCATCTAATCTTCGTTTGGAGAATTTGGAGCATCTAGTTACCGAAGAAGGTTTGACTGATGAGGGCGCAGATTTGCCTTATCGAAGTGAGCTGAATGTACTTTGGGTAGCAGCGAAGTTATTACATGCGGCACGCCAGGAACAGAGAGTGGTTAATGGTCTGCGTGCAGAGCAGCTTGGGATAGTGGATCCTCAGGCTTTAGCAAGGGATTTTCATTTCCATATACAAAAGTCTGGTGTTGCTGACCGTGTTGAGATTACGCCACGTCAGCGCGGGTCAATTTTGGATACGATCGTTGCTGAGTGGATGATTTTTTGTAATAGTGCTTCAGGACGATTGCTTGCAGACCATGGTTTGCCAGGACTCTTTCGCACGCAAAAAGGCTGGGGCCCACTTCGTACACGTATGCAAACTACTCCCGGACCTCACGAAGGTCTTGGCTTGGATTACTACGCATGGTGCACATCGCCACTACGCCGCTATTCTGATTTGGTAAATCAATGGCAATTAATTGCTCTGGCAAAACATGGTGTTACGGCCAAGATGATTGCACCATTCCCACCACGCGATGCTAGCTTGATGGGGATTGCCGCAGATTTTGAGGCCTGTTATCAAGCTTATGGCGAATATCAGGACCGACTTGAAAAATACTGGTGCTTGCGTTGGATAGCCCAAGATGATTTACCCAAGAAATTATTTGTAAGACATCTAAAAGAAGGTATGTCTAGGGTTGAGATGATTCCATTACATTTACCAGTGCCTGAGTTAGCTACTCATCCACGAATGACGCGCGCTGAAGTGAGTATCGCGGACGTAGATCTTTTGCAGCTCAGCGCTGGTGTGAGAGTCCTTCATATAGAAATTCCAGAAGTTCAAGAGAGTGATGCAAGTCCAAGCTAGCTTAAATCACTGGCTCGATAGCTTTCGTTATGCTTGGCAGCGTTATCCATTACGCACAGCCTTATGTATTTCGATTGTGATCCACCTCATTTTTTTGTCATTTCGCTGGGGTATTGGAGAAATTCAGAGTAGGCGGTTAAATACCCCCCTCAGTGTTGTCCTGGTTAATTCTGCCAATCCAGTTCCTCCGAAGCAAGCAAATAAATTGGCACAAGCTGATTTAAGTGGTGGTGCTAGCGACAATCAAGATGCCACAGCAACACATCGAGCCAGATTGGGTACTCATGCTCAGGTTGAGATTTTAGAGAAGCAACAAAAGCAAATGCTAGCCAAGTTAGAGGCTGAACGTAACCTTGGTGGCGGTCGTAAGAGCGGGGAAGAAAAGCAGGTTTCTGAGCAGTTCAATTCTTTAGAGGCTGAGTTAGCTAAACGCTTGCAAGCAAACGGGCGAGAATCACGCCGTAAGGTATTAACCGGAGCTAGTACGAAGGCAGTTGCATTTGCTCAGTACTACGATGCAATGCGCACGAAGATAGAGGCGTATGGAAGCACATTTTTCCCACGAGCTAATGGTCGTCCCTTATATGGGAGCTTAGTGATTGTGGTTAGCGTGGATGCGCAAGGTCGTATCACGAATAACCCACAGGGAAAAGATGGGCTTAGTATTGGACGCAGTTCCGGTAACCCTGAATTAGACAGACAGGCTTTAGCGATTGTTCGGGCATCAGCCCCTTTTGGACCCTTTTCCGCCGAAATGCGTAAGCAAATTGATGTCTTGGATTGGGTGTCTACTTTCGAATTTACAAGAGATGGTTCTGACCGCTTAGATTTAAGGCGTTAGTGCTAATGGATAATGGTTTGGTAATTTCACTTATGCTGTACTTAATATGAATACTTCTATCTCAACTGGTTTGCATATTGATCCCGCCCAATTTTCGGGGGTGGATGTCTATGCTGTTGTTGGGAATCCAATTGGTCACAGTAAATCTCCCTTGATACACCAACAGTTTGCTGAGCAGTCAGGACAAAAAATCCACTACGGACGTATGCAGCCTGAGTTCGGTACATTTCAGATGGCTGCAAAGATTTTTTTTGATGCCGGCGGTAAGGGAATGAATGTCACAGTGCCATTTAAATTAGATGCACAAGCGTTTGCTGATGTATTGACACCGCGAGCCCAGCTGGCAGGAGCAGTGAATACCTTAAGTCTTGTTGAAGGAAAAATAGTTGGCGACAACACAGATGGAGCGGGCTTGGTGCGTGATTTGTTGGCACAGGGTATCGTTTTAAATGGGGCGCGTATTTTATTGCTAGGTGCAGGTGGAGCTGCTCGAGGCGTTATTGGCCCTTTGTTAGAGCAGCACCCGAAGTCCATAGTGATCATCAATCGCTCTCATGCAAAAGCTGAAGAATTAGTGAAAGTTTTCGCCGAACTTGCAAATTCACACCAAGTTACTTTAGATTTTCTCACCACGGCAGCTTTAGATGAAGCGTCAACGACAGTACATCCTTTTGATATTGTCATTAATGCAACGGCAGCTGGTTTAAGTGATCAGTCGCCACTAAGCGATGTTGCTGCAAGTAAGGTTTTTAAATCACAATCATTTGCCTATGACATGGTCTATGGCAAGGTCACTGCATTTATGCAGCAAGCCTTGAGCCAAGGTGCGCAAGTCAGTGATGGTTTGGGAATGTTAGTTGAGCAAGCTGCCGATGCTTTTTTGATTTGGCGTGGTCAAGACTTGAATAAATTAATCGATACACGTGCCGTTTTAGCAGATCTTCGTAGCACCTAGTTCATAAACGAGCGAGATGCGCTGGCTTAGCTATTTTCTAAAATGCATCCTTGGTGGCTTTATCGCCATGCAAGTTTATTTTTTTGTGCAAGTCGGTATTTGGTCAGTTGTTAATCCAAGTAGTACTGCCTTTCAGCGTGCTGAGCGCTGGCGTTTATGCGGCATAAGTTGGTCTTGTCCGATTCAATCATCTTGGGTTCCCTACGACAAAATTTCTGCAAACCTCAAACGGGCTGTCTTGGTGAGTGAAGATGATATTTTCTTTCAGCATATGGGAGTCCGAGTTGAGGACATGCAGAAAGCTTGGGAAAAGAATCAGAAAAAACTTTTAGGTTCGACAAAGGCTAAAACTCCCTTGCGTGGGGGCTCTACTATTACTCAGCAGTTAGCAAAAAATCTTTTTCTTTCTTCTGAGCAAAATTACTTTCGTAAAGCTCAAGAGTTATTAATCACTGGCTTACTGGAAACAATGCTGTCAAAAAAACGTCTTTATGAAATCTACTTAAACTCTGTGGAGTGGGGTGAGGGCATCTTTGGTATCGGTGCCGCATCGCAACATTACTACCGTATTTCACCAGCATCACTTGATCGTGAGCAGTCGGCAGCATTGGCTTCAGCTTTACCTGCCCCAAAATGTTTTGATAAGTCTTCCTACTGCCGCAAAGCAAATATCCATTTTCCTACCCGTCAAAACTTCATTTTGGAAAATATGGACCGCGTTGCCTTAACACCGACAGAGAAAAGTAAGGCCCGTTAAAACGCTATTTTAGTGATGCAGACCTTAGTGCATCTCTAGTAGCCATCGCTACTTTTCTTGCGGCCTGTGCGAAATCATTTCCAGAGCTTGCATATAGGATGGCTCTTGAAGAATTGATCATCATGCCAGTGCCTGGATGATTGGGAATGTGTCCCGCTCTAACGGTTGCATCTATATCCCCTCCCTGAGCACCAATCCCAGGGATCAGTAAAGGCATATTGTCAACAATCGCGCGCACTTTAGCAATCTCTTCCGGAAAAGTTGCGCCTACTACTAAGCTAATTTGCCCCGAGGCATTCCAGTCTTGCGCAGCTAGCTGAGCTACGCGCAAATAAAGAGGTTCACTTTGTGGCCCCACTTGCAAAAACTGTAAATCAGAGCCACCAGGGTTTGAGGTTCTACATAAAACAATGACTCCTTTACCTGCAAACTTGAGATAAGGCTCAATTGTGTCAAAGCCCATATAGGGGTTAACCGTCACAGCATCGGCCACATAACGTTCGAAAGCTTCGAGTGCATAGTGGTCTGCAGTTGTCCCAATGTCACCACGCTTCGAATCTAAGATGACAGGTATCTGAGGGTATTTGTCTTTCAGGTAGTGAGTGAGCTTTTCTAATTGAGGCTCAGCCCTTTGGGATGCGAAATACGCTATTTGGGGCTTAAAGGAGCAGACCAAATCTGCGGTGGCATCAGCGATTTCTCGGCAAAACTCAAAAATACCATCAGGCTTCCCCTGAAAAGCTGGGGGTAAGCGCTTGGGGTCTGGGTCAAAGCCAACGCACAGCATGCTGCCCTGGGAAGCCCATACAGACTGGAGTTGCTGGTTAAAGGTATTTGAGCTGGAGTTCATTGGATTTACGCTTATTTTCGTCAAACTGTCATGAGCTATAGGATAAACTAGCGCACATTCCTTAGGAGTTCACCATGATCAACTTGTTCGTCCTGCAAAATGGCCGCCTCTCTCAAGAGCAAGTCGAAGATCGCAATGAATTGTTGCAATATTCAAATCCTATCTGGATCGACGTAGTTGATCCGGAGGAAGAAGAGCTCCTGTGGATTAAAGAGGCTTTTGGCGTACTTTTGCCTGAATTAGATGATTTAGGGGATTTAGAGGCTTCTGCTCGTTATTTTGAGGCAGATGATGGTCATCTTCACATTCGCACCGACTTCTTGTTGGATGAGGAAGAAACTTCTCGCAACGTGCGAGTAGCTTTTGTAATGACCAAACAAGTCTTATTTTCGATCCACGATGAAGATTTGCCAGTTTTCCGTTTGGTTCGTCTGCGTGCGCGTTTACGCCCTGGCTCAGTGAGTAACGCAAAAGATGTTTTGCTTGATTTGTATTCCACTGATGCTGAGTATTCTGCCGATGCATTAGAAGAGGTTTATGAAAATCTCGAGCAAGCAGGCAAGCGCGTTTTGCAAGATGACATTACTGATAATGATGCTGAAGAAGTGCTCGAGACAATTGCCAAGGAAGAAGATACAAATGGACGCATTCGTCGTAATGTGATGGATACCCGTCGTGCATTGTCATTTTTAATGCGTAGCAAATTATTGTCTGACGAGCAGCAAGAAGAAGCGCGTCAGATTTTGCGAGATATCGATTCTTTGGAAAACCATACTGCCTTCTTGTTCGATAAGATTAACTTCTTGATGGATGCCACAGTTGGTTTTATTAATTTGAATCAAAGTAAGATCATTAAGATATTCTCTGTTGTTTCTGTAGCTTTGATGCCGCCTACTTTGCTAGCGAGCATTTGGGGTATGAACTTCCGCTATATGCCTGAGCTAGAAGAAACATGGGGCTATCCGGTTGCTATTCTTACAATGGTGATATCTGCAATGATTCCTTTAGGATACTTCCGTCATAAAGGTTGGCTCAGTTCTCGTTGATTGTCTGGCTCTGTAATTTAGGCCTATGCATTTTTAGGTCTCAATAATTCTAAAAAGTGGGAGAGTGCAAAATCGCACGCTTGCTCCCTTACAGTTTGACGATCACCTTTGAAATGCTTTGTCATAGCACTCAGGTTTAGCAGATCATTCGCAGCATCTTCTTTGATTGCCCATCCAAAACAGACGGTACCAACGGGTTTGTCTAATGAGCCACCACTAGGCCCTGCAATCCCAGTAATGGCAATTGCTACATTGACTTTAGCGTGATGCCTAGCTCCCGTAGCCATAGCTTTTGCAACTTCCTCACTGACTGCGCCATAGGTTTCGAGCATTACAGTGGGAACATCTAAGCATGCAGTCTTTGCCTGATTGCTATAGGTGATATAGCCACGTTCAAACCAGTCGCTTGAGCCTGCAAGATCTGTGAGAGTTGCGCACACTAGGCCGCCTGTACAGGATTCAGCTAAGGCTATTTTCCAACCACGATGCAGCAGCGCCAGCCCAACTGCCCTTGCTAACTCATGTTGAGGGTCATTATTGTTTTTCATAAATAGAAGATCAACATCATTTGTACTAGTGCAACCAGTATTACAGTAATCAGAGCAGCCGCGAGATCATCAGCAATAATGCCAAAACCTCGCCACAGAATTTGTTTTAAGCCCGAAGGAGTTAGGTCATTACTGCCTTCCATTTTTTTAAAGTGACGATCAATCATTCCAATGGGGCCTGGTTTTACTGCATCAAAGAATCGGAAGAGGGCGAACGACAGAATTTGTAAACCAATACCCGTTGGCATCACTAAAACAAGAACAAGCCAGAAGGCAATAATCTCGTCCCAGACAATCCCGCCGAAATCTTTTTTACCTAACTCTTCGCTGACTTTTCCGCAAAACCAAGATCCAATCAGAGTTCCAAAGCCAATCACCCAGAGTATGACTTCGGTTGATAAATAAGATTGAGCCAGTAAAAAGCTAGCCCATGCCCATAAGGTGGCTACAGTACCTGGTGCAATAGGGGCTAAGCCGCTACCAAACCCAAAGGCGAGAATGCGACTGGGTGAGCTAAACACCCAACGCAAGCTTGGTTTAATGATGGCGGAGTTGTTATTTTCAGTGCTCATGCAAAGTGGTCAAAAGATCGCAACAAGATATCGGAATCGGCTTGGCTCAGTATTTGATCTTTGTTCTTCAGGGTCATCTGAGGTGTTGATGTTTTCATTGCCTCCACAGTGCCAATGCGGGTGAGAGGTACATTAAGGGCGGCGCCAATTGCACGAATTGCATCTCGTTGAGTAGCTTGAGCAGTGAAGCAAAGCTCATAATCATCTCCTCCGCAGGCAGCAAATTGGTTTTGTAATGGGATGGTTTGCTTTGAGAGGGTTGTCGATTTTGGAATCAAATCAAGCCAGATTTCAGCATCTTTATTGGATTGCTTCAGAATGTGTTTGAGATCGCCTAACAGGCCATCAGAAATATCTAAAGCGGCAGAGGCAATACCTTGCAGAGCCGTACCCAACTCTATCCTAGGAATTGGCTGATGCATACGCATTTGGATGGATTCCAAATCACTTGAGGGCAATACAATTTCATGACGCAGTGCAGCAAGTGTGAGTCTTGCGTCACCAATGGTTCCAGATACCCAAATATCATCACCGTTTAAAGCACCTGATCTTTTAATGGCATTTCCTTTTTTGATACCCCCAAAAGCAGTGATGCAAAGATTCAGTGGGCCGGCAGTAGTATCGCCACCAATCAATGGACAGTCATACTGCTTAGCAATAGCAAATAATCCTTGGCTAAAAGCCTCAAGCCAGTTTGTATCGACTTTAGGGAGCGCTATTGCAAGCGTAAAGCCCAACGGTTTAGCACCCATGGCTGCCAGGTCTGAGAGGTTTACGGCTAAAGCCTTCCAGCCAAGCCACTGGGGATTGGCATCTGTAAAAAAATGCCTTCCAGAGACCAACATATCGCTAGTAATAGCAATTTCTTCATCAGCTTGAAGATTGAGGAGTGCGCAATCATCGCCAATCCCTAAGGAGATGGAGTCAGGGTTATTTTTGCGCATCGCTTCTGATTGCGTTTTAAAAAAACGTTCAATGAGATCGAACTCGCCTAATTGAGAGGAATGAGCTTGCATACCTCATTTTATGGCTCTTAAGACTCTGACATCTGAGAGGAATAGAATTAGAGGCTTAAACACGTCTAATTGATGAGTGAACTGATGAGCAAACCAAGTAATAGCAGTAAAGAACAGCAAATAGCGGATTTAAGAGCAGCCGCTCTCCACTATCACGAGTTTCCTGTCCCGGGCAAAATCGAAATTGCCCCAACTAAACAGCTGACTAACCAACGAGACCTCGCTTTAGCCTACACCCCTGGCGTGGCAGCAGCTTGCGAGGAGATCGTAAAAGATCCCAACAATGCTTTCCGTTATACCGCTCGCGGTAATCTAGTTGGTGTCATTACCAATGGCACAGCCGTGCTTGGCTTAGGAAATATTGGTCCTTTAGCAAGCAAGCCAGTGATGGAGGGTAAAGCAGTTCTTTTTAAGAAATTTGCTGGCATTGATGTGTTTGATATTGAAGTGAATGAAAACGATCCAGACAAATTGGTTGAAATCATTGCGGCACTCGAGCCAACTTTTGGCGGTATCAACTTAGAAGATATTAAGGCGCCTGATTGTTTTGTAGTCGAACGGAAGTTACAAGCACGCATGAAAATTCCAGTTTTTCATGATGATCAACACGGTACAGCGATTGTGGTTGCAGCGGCAATCTTAAATGGCTTAAAGGTGGTTGGCAAAGATGTTGGTAATGTGAAGTTAGTTACCTCAGGTGCTGGTGCAGCAGCTTTAGCTTGCTTAGATTTATTGGTTGATCTGGGTATTCCACACAAAAATATTTGGGTTACCGATTTGGCGGGAGTTGCATACAAGGGTCGAAAAGAATTAATGGATCCAGAGAAAGAGCCATTTTGCCAAGAGACGGATTTGCGTACTCTGGATCAAGCGATCGAAGGCGCTGATATTTTCTTGGGCCTGTCTGCTGGCGGTGTGCTAAAGAAAGATATGGTGAAGAGAATGGCGCCTAAGCCTTTGGTTTTTGCCTTAGCTAATCCAACACCAGAAATTCTTCCTGAGGAAGTAAAAGAGGTTCGTCCAGATGCAGTGATGGCAACCGGCCGTACTGATTACCCAAATCAAGTAAACAATGTCTTGTGCTTCCCTTTTATCTTCCGTGGTGCATTAGATGTGGGTGCAACCACCATCACACGTGGCATGGAAGTCGCAGCAGTCAAGGCTGTAGCAGAATTGGCTCAAGCCGAGCAAAGTGAAATAGTGACCTCTGTTTATGGAATTGAAAATCTTTCTTTTGGTCCAGAGTATTTAATTCCAAAACCATTTGACCCGCGTTTAATTACTGTCATTGCGCCTGCAGTGGCCAAAGCGGCAATGGATGATGGGGTTGCTCTACGTCCGATTAAGGACTTTGATGCATATCGTAACCAGTTACAGCAATTTGTATATCACTCTGGCACTTTGATGAAGCCGCTCTTTAGCATTGCTAAGAGCGTTCCAGAAAATCAAAAACGCATTGTTTTTGCTGAAGGTGAAGATGAGCGCGTATTGCGTGCTGTACAGATCATCATTGATGAGCGACTTGCCACCCCAATTTTGATCGGTCGTCCAGCCGTTATTGAGCACCGCATTGATAAGTTTGGTTTACGCATCAAACCCGGTGAGGATTTTGACATTGTGAATCCAGAAAATGATTCTCGTTTTCGGGATTTCTGGCAAACCTATTTAGCCTTAACTGAACGCAAAGGTGTTACCGAATCATTTGCCAAGTTAGAAATGCGTCGTCGCAATACCTTGATTGGTGCCGTCATGATTAGCAAAGGTATGGCTGACGGCATGATTTGTGGAACAGTTGGAAATTCTGCTACTCATCTGAAATATATCGATGAGGTTGTTGGTCGCGAGCCTGGTGCGAATGTTTATGGTGCGATGTCCGGATTAATTTTGCCGGGCCGACAAGTTTTCTTGGTTGATACGCATGTCAATATTGATCCAACTGCTGAGCAATTGGCTGAATTGACACTCATGGCTGCAAATGAAATGCGTAAATTAGGCATAACACCTAAGATCGCACTCTTGTCACATTCAAACTTCGGCTCAAGTAGCGCTCCTTCTGCAGTAAAAATGCGTGAAGTGTTGGCCTTAATTCAACAGGCTGACCCAACACTGGAGGTTGACGGTGAAATGCATGGCGATAGCGCGTTAGATGAAACCATTCGCGCTGGAGCGGTAACATCGTCACCATTAAAAGGTGATGCGAACTTATTGGTGTTGCCTAATATTGATGCCGCTAATATTTCTTACAACTTACTCAAAACAGCCGCAGGTAATGGAATTGCAATCGGCCCCTTACTCTTGGGCGTTGCTAAGCCAATTCATATTTTGACTCCAGCAGCAACGGTTCGCCGGATTGTGAATGTGACTACTTTGGCGGTTGTTGAGGCTGCAAGTAACGCTCGGGGAGCGCCTTAAACCGGATTTTGAGGCTTTTATTTATGTTAGTTAGCAGTAACTAACATAAATAATTCTTATATAAATCAATGGTTTATATAAAATGCACTTTAATTGGGCTTGATTTGATTGCGTGTTAAGGGTAACCTAGCACCCATCATGAATAATCGCTCTGAAAACGGCACTACAGTAGGCTTTCACGAAAATAGTCGTGCTGAAAGTTGGGATAGCAATGATCGGCTTGAAACAGAGTCGTCTGCAGCCAACATTTATGCCGAGGGTGGTTTATCTCGTTTACAAACCTATGCAGCAAATCAAGTTTCGGGGAAAAAAGTGACAGCTTCTTGGCGTGCCGCTTTGGCCGTTCGCGATGCCGGACCGCCGGCAATGTTGCGCAGTGTGC
>JBFZCO010000022.1:0-8164 GCA_041307885.1 Burkholderiales bacterium
TGCAGTAACAATTACGTTTGCTGATTTTGGTTTAGATCCAAAGATTCAAAAGGCGGTTCTCGAGCAGGGCTATACCATTCCTACGCCAATTCAAGCGCAATCGATTCCGCATGTATTAGCGGGTAGCGATTTGATGGGCGCAGCCCAAACTGGTACTGGAAAAACTGCTGCGTTTGTATTGCCAATTATTCAAAAGATTTTGCGTCATGCTAGCAGTAGTGCTTCGCCTGCACGTCATCCAATTCGTGCACTAGTACTGACTCCAACTCGAGAGTTGGCTGTACAAGTTGCTGAGAATGCTGCTAGTTACTCCAAACATACTGACTTACGTGCTGCAGTAGTGTATGGCGGCGTGGATATGAAAGAGCAAGTCGCCACTTTGCGCAATGGCGTGGAGATTTTGATTGCTACTCCAGGCAGGCTTTTAGATCATATTGGTTCAAAAGTAGCAAACCTGTCGCAAGTAGAAATTTTGGTCCTAGATGAAGCGGACCGGATGTTGGATATGGGTTTCTTACCAGACCTGCAGCGCATTATTGATTTGATTCCTGCGCAACGTCAAACCCTCTTATTCTCGGCTACTTTTTCCCCTGAAATTAAAAAGTTAGCTCAAAGTTATTTGCGCA
This sequence comes from Burkholderiales bacterium, assembly GCA_041307885.1. GTDB lineage: Bacteria > Pseudomonadota > Gammaproteobacteria > Burkholderiales > Burkholderiaceae > Polynucleobacter. The sequence goes on from JBFZCO010000022.1 coordinate 627, forward strand.
CTCCAGTAACGGTTGAGGTAGCACGCCAAAATGCTGCTGCAGATACGGTCAAGCAAGTGGTGCATATGGTTTCTAGTGCAGATAAGCAACGTGCGATCGTGCGGGTGTTGGAGGCACGCACCCGCCAAGGCTTATCCCGCCAATGCATTATTTTTACTAACAGCCGTTTGGGTTGCGCACGCTTAGCGCGCGCTCTTGAGCGTGATGGTATTAAAGCCGGGGCAATTCATGGCGATAAGAGTCAGGGTGAGCGTACCTTAACCCTAGATGCATTTAAGTCGGGAGCAATTGAAGCATTGGTGGCCACTGACGTAGCGGCTCGTGGCTTGGATATTCCTTCAATGCCTTGTGTCATTAATCATGAATTACCCTTTAATGCCGAAGACTTTATTCACCGTATTGGTCGAACTGGGCGCGCCGGTAGCAAAGGGGATGCGATTGCATTAGTAGATGCTAGTGAAAAACGCTTACTCGACGATATTGAAAAGTTAATGAAACGCAAGTTGGATGTTCAACCTTTACCTGAAGGAAGTTCTTCCCCAAGTAGATCTACATCAAGATCCGATGCGCCGGCAAAAATGTCAGACCCTTTCTTCTACCAGCCCTATGAGCCAAGTGCTGCCACTCAATCGACTCCCAGTATGACAGGCATAGAGGAGAAAAAAGTGGGCATTACTCCGGCAAAGCCTGCGGTTGGGGCTTTACTTGGCGGCTTTAAGAAAAAGTAGTCTGTTTATCCAAGCTTGAGTGGCCGCAAGAAGCCACTCCTCAATTCTCATATTTTCTCCGTCAGGCAGGTTTTGTAAGCCCAGATGTTTTGCCGCTTGGCGTAATTCATTGAGAGCTTGACGCGCATCTCCTGTATGAATTGCTGTTGCTAGTGTTTGCTTGCTCAACTTCTCCCCATGCGCATCGACTACAAGAGGTAGATGAAGGTATTGTGGGTTGCTAAGCCCTAAGATATTTTGTAGATGGATTTGACGCGCAGTATTACTCAGTAAATCTTGGCCACGCACAATCTGTGTGATCTCTTGTTCGGCGTCATCTACTACAACAGCAAGTTGATAGGTGAATAAGCCATCGCGACGCCGCAATACAAAATCGCCTACTTCTTGATTGACATTTTGGGATTGTGTACCTAACAAGCGATCCTCAAATTCGATGATGCGTTTTTGGGGGAGTGCCAGTCGCCAAGCGCAAACTTCTGATTCACTCCGCTTTTTTGCGAATGACTGGGATGAGTCAGAGCGACAGGTGCCGGGATAGACTAATTCTTGGTTGCGCTCTAGCTTCACCCCATTCGCTTGTAGAGTATCTAGGATGCTCTGGCGTGAACACGTGCAGGGATAGAGTAAATGAAGCTCATATAAGCGATCTAAGGCGTTTTGGTAGTGTTTCTGACGTGTAGACTGCCATATGACTTCTTCATCCCATTTAAGGCCACAGGCGAGTAATTGACGCATGATTTCTTGATCCGCCCCCAAAATAGAGCGAGGGGTATCAATATCCTCAATGCGCAGCAGCCATTTTCCATTATGTGCACGAGCATCTAGCCAGCTTCCAAGGGCTGCAACCAAGGAGCCAGCATGAAGTGGGCCAGTAGGCGAGGGGGCAAATCGCCCCCGATAGCCCTTGGGTAGGGATGAAGGGTTTTCAAGGTTGAGCACAGCTAAAATGATCTCATGGCTTCACCCCGTTTTGTTCATCTTCGCATCCATTCCGAGTTTTCAATTACGGATGGTGTCGTTCGTATTGACGATGCCGTTGCTGCAGCTCAAAAAGACGATATGGGGGCCTTGGCCATCACCGATCTGAGTAATCTTTTTGGATTAGTGCGTTTTTATACTGCTGCCCGCTCTAGCGGAATCAAACCCATTGCAGGAGCAGATGTCTGGATTAGCAATTCCCAGGATCCAGATCAGCCCTCGCGTTTGCTATTGTTAGTCCAAAACCATTCTGGTTACCTCAATCTTTGTCAGTTATTGAGTAGAGCCTCTTTGGATAATCAGTCTCGCGGACGTGCTGAGGTGGATTCTCGGTGGTTTAGTGAGCCAGCCTCTAAGGAGGAGGATCGGCTAGCAAAAAGAACATTAGCGTATGGCTTGATTGCACTTTCTGGAGGGCGCTTAGGAGAGGTAGGTGCAGCGCTCTTGCTTGGGCAAGAAGAGCAGGCGAAGCAAGCAGCTACCCGTTTGGAATCATTATTCCCAAATGCTTTTTATATCGAAGTGCAACGTGGGGGTCATCCACAAGACGAAAAGCATCTCCAGCTAGCTTGCCATCTTGCGAGTGACCTTGATTTGCCAATGGTTGCAACACATCCAGTGCAGTTTATGAAAAAGAGTGATTTCACGGCGCATGAGGCACGTGTGTGCATTGCCGAAGGTGAGCTCTTAGGGAATCCGCGGCGCCAGAAGAAATTTAATGAAGAGCAATATTTCTTGTCCCAAGAGGAAATGGAGAAGCGGTTCGCTGATTTACCGATAGCCCTGGCAAACTCGGTTGAGATCGCCAAACGCTGCAACCTTTCTCTAGTGTTGGGACAACCCCGTTTACCGAATTTCCCGACACCCCCAGGAATCACTCTGGACGACTATTTGCTGCAACAGTCTGAAATTGGATTGAAGCGTCATATGGAGCGCAACTTCCCTGATCCACAGGAGCGTGTAAAAGAAATGGCTCGTTACCATGAGCGCCTGGTCTTCGAAGTGAAGACGATCTCGCAAATGGGTTTCCCAGGCTATTTCTTGATCGTTGCGGACTTTATTAATTGGGCGAAAAATAATGGCGTGCCCGTGGGCCCGGGTCGTGGTTCTGGTGCGGGATCTTTAGTTGCCTACTCGCTGGGTATTACTGATCTTGATCCACTGCGCTACAACTTACTCTTCGAGCGCTTCTTAAATCCTGAGCGGGTATCGATGCCTGACTTTGATATTGATTTTTGTCAGCATGGGCGCGACCGCGTTATTGCGTATGTAAAAGATAAGTACGGTAAAGATGCTGTTAGCCAGATTGCTACTTTTGGAACAATGGCTGCCCGTGCAGCTATACGTGACGTAGGGCGAGTTCTAGAACAAGGCTATAACTTTGTCGATGGTATTGCGAAGTTAATTCCGAATAAGCCTGGTCAATATATGACCATTGAAATGGCAAAGAAGGAAGAAAAGCAATTAGCTGAACGTGAAAAGAATGAAGATGAGGTACGCCAATTACTTTCCTTAGCACAGCAGCTCGAGGGCATGACTCGTAACGTAGGGATGCATGCTGGAGGCGTCTTAATTGCCCCTGGTCGTCTTACTGACTTTTGCCCTCTTTATACCCAAGAAACGAAAGATCAAGATAGTAGCTCCGTTATTAGTCAGTTTGATAAAGATGACGTGGAAGCAATTGGATTAGTGAAGTTCGACTTCTTAGGCTTAACAACGCTCACGATTTTGGCTGCCGCTGAGAAGTGGATTAAGACCTTACATGCTGATCGAAAAGATTGGGGTATTGGTGAGATTGCCTTAGATGATCAAAAAGCATTCGAGGTCCTGAAGAACGCGAATACCGTTGCCGTGTTTCAGCTAGAAAGTCGTGGCATGCAAGGCATGCTTCGTGAGGCTAAACCAGATCGTTTTGAAGACATCATTGCGCTTGTAGCGCTTTATCGGCCAGGCCCTATGGACCTGATTCCAGACTTTATTGAGCGTAAGCACGGACGTCAAAAAGTAGAGTATCCCGATCCCCGTATTGAGCCTGTTTTGCAGGAAACCTACGGCATCATGGTGTATCAGGAACAGGTGATGCAGATGGCGCAGCTGATTGGGGGCTACTCACTTGGTGGCGCCGATATGCTTCGTCGTGCAATGGGTAAGAAAAAGCCGGAAGAGATGGCGCAGCATCGCAAGATCTTTAGTGATGGCGCCAAGGCAGGTGGTATTAGTGAGGGTAAGGCCAACGAAATCTATGACTTGATGGAGCGCTTTGCGGGTTATGGATTTAATAAGTCTCATGCTGCTGCTTATGCGCTTTTAGCTTATCAAACTGCGTGGTTAAAAGCCTACTACCCCGCTGAATTTATGGCGGCCAACTTATCGCTCGCAATGGATGACACCGACAAGGTGAAAATTCTGTATGACGATTGTTTGGTAAATCAAATTCGGGTTTTCTCGCCCGATATCAATACTGGTGTTTATGCTTTCACGCCGTTACGTGCGCCTGATGCTGCTCCAGATGCGCCACTCAGTCATATTCGTTATGGCCTTGGGGCGGTGAGGGGAACTGGCGAAGCTGCAATTGAGTCCATTGTCAAAGCCCGTGAGATTGGTGGCCCATTTAAGGATTTATTTGATTTTTGCGCACGGGTTGATCGCAGGCAAGTAAATCGCCGTGCTATTGAGGCCTTAATGCGGGCTGGTGCATTTGATAGTCTCTATAAAGATTCTATGCCTGCCGGAGGTCATCTCTACGATATTCGCTCTACTTTATTGGCTTCTCTAGCGCGTGCTATTGAGGCCGCAGAACAAGCTGAAGCTTCAGTTAATCAGGTCAGCCTATTTGAGATTGCTGGTGAGGAGAACAGTCATCTACCCGAGTTAGTACGCGAACCAATTTGGTCTGAAAAGAAAAGACTTCAAGAAGAGAAGACAGCCTTAGGTCTTTGCTTAACAGGACATATGTTTGATGCCTATCGTGAAGAAACGGGGCACTTTATTCGGCAGCCTCTCGCTAAAGTCACTGAAGGCAAGGATCAGTTAATTTCTGGAATTATTACCTCTGCTCGTATGTTGACTGGTCAACGAGGCCGCATGATGATCGCCACTATTGATGATGGTAGCGCGGCAATTGAAGTGACTCTTTATAGCGAGGTCTATGAGCCGAACCGCTCTTGGCTAAAGGAAGATGAACTATTGGTAGCGAAGGTGAATGTAACACCAGATAAATTTTCAGGTGGGATGAGAATCGTTGCCGAGGCAGTCATGGATATTACGGGAGCACGCATGCGTTTTGCTCGTAATATTCATTTAAATATGGATACGGGAATAGATCTGCAATCTTTACGCAGTCAGCTTGGACCCTATTTGATGAGTAACCGAGTACGAGACCCTAAGTTAGGTCCCGCAACCCTATCCATGTCTGGTGGTAACGATGGTATGAAAGGTCTAATGCTCACGGCTGCTGTTACCACGAGTGGTGGTGCTTGCTTAATGCAGTTTCCTGAAGAGCTCCGTATTTATCCTGACGATGCATGCTTGCACAGCTTAAATCAAATCTTGGCTGCTAAGCAATCAAACTCAGTACAAGTTCAATACAACTAAAAGCAATACGTTTTATTGTTGAGTCACTTGACGTAGTGCCTCTATGACTTGGGCGGGCTCAAGGTGATCGAGACATTCACTATTACTATCCGCTCTATCATTGCATCCTGCTTTGCGACAAGGGACGCATTCGCCAGGACCTTGCAAGATTGTGACATTCCCAACGGTTTGAGATCGTGCTCTGAGTTGATAAGGTTGTTCACCTAGGTAGCCATTCGGCCAGGGGCCAAAGTTCGTTGGCGGGGTTGGTCCGAAAAGGGCAATTGTTGGGATATTGCAAGCTGCTGCAAGATGCGTAATGGAGGTGTCTACACCTACGTAAGCAAGAGCTCCGCGAATCAGAGTGCCAGCTTGCGGAATAGAGAGCTCACCAAGCGTATTAACCACTTCGTGACGAGTTTGTGGATCTAGTAAAGAGAGGATATCGTGATTCAGTTGTAAATCTTGCTTTGCGGGCGAGGCGCTTAGAACAACTTGCCAACCTTGCTTAACAATCCACGTTACTAAAGTCTGCCAATAGGCTAATGGCCAGCGCTTATATGCTGTTAAGGGTCCCGGATGAATGACAATATAGGGTGGTCTGAGTTGATTGGCGATCCCGGGATTGAGTGCCTCCCCCTCGGGAGGTATTACTGAAATCGGGTTACAAAATACATCATGATTGTGTGGATAAAACACTTCAAGCAAGCGTAGTTTTTCTGCGATCACATGTTGCGCAAAATAATCTATATCTACCGTATGCAAACTAATTGCTTTTTTCCAGGCATTTTGTTTTTTAATGATGTCTCTTTTGGCTCGATCCTGTTCAGTAAGTCCTTGTGGATGACCTCCTAACACGCCAATTCTTTTGCGTGCAGCAAATAGTCCATACAGATAGGCGCGATCACTGGGCTGGGTAACTACTGCCAAATCATAGCGTTGAAAAAGCCGCCCAAACAATGATAAGTATTCAGAAAAACGCGGATGATCGGAAGTTTCAATCACCTGACTAATATCAGGATTGCCTTTGAGCATATCCAATTTACCGCGATAGCCTAAGAAATGGAATTCGGCATCTGGCCAAAGCTCCCGAGCCTTTTTAATCAGGGGTGTCGTTACCAGCACATCACCGATTTGGCGGGTGGCAATAAATAACACTTTTCTTGGTTTGAGATTTGAAAATGAGGACATGACAGTCATCTTTACATCCTAATGGCCAGCTTTAGCGAGAATCTTTTCGCGAACGTGACGTGCATTCTCAGCCGCATGGGATTGATCATGAACATGATGATGAAGATGCAACACCTCAGTGGACCATGAGCCAGATTTTCGAATCAATCCTATGTTCTGTAGTCTAAAAACAAAATCGGCATCCTCATGACCCCAGCCCGTCATGGTTTCATCGAATCCGCCGATTGCTTGTGCATCCGCTTTCCAGCAGGCCATATTGCAACCTTTGATGCGCCGCCAGACAAATTTTCTGTAGTTCCGCCAAAAACCGTCACCCAATTTCATTTTCAGTGGCCAATATTTATTAATCCCACCTGAAGCGCGAAAGTTCAGGAGATTTTTCCAGAAGTAGTTGTAATTCCATTGAGGCCAGGTGAGGAGCTCTTTTGTAAGATGATCGCTCAGTAGTACGCGGCTACCAGTGACTAAGTAACCGGGCTGAGAAAGTTGCCGATGTTGCGCAACAAAATCGGGTTGTGTAATGCAGTCGCCATCCAAGAAGATGAGGTAGTCACCCCGGGCTACATTAATAGCTTGATTGAGGATACGTGTTTTACGAAAGCCTAGATCCTCTTGCCAAAGATGGGTGATCTTTACTGGAAACTGCGTTGCTAGGCCCTCAATGAGCTCTTTTGTTTCTGGGCTTGAGCCATCATCTGCAATGATGACTTCAAAATCAAGATCTGTTTGAGTAGCAAGTGACTCAAGCGATAGTTTTAAGGCTTGTGGCCAGTTATAAGTAGCCAGCAGTATGGAAATCATTTTCAAGTGTGCTGTTTGGGGTTACGGGCCTCTTGGTGCAGATGCCATAACTTGATGTAGCGATAGTAGGTACCTTGCCCATTTGAGATTGCTAAGGCAAAGCCTTGTGGGCCATCTAGAAAACCCGCCCGCAGAAAATACGTTCTCAAAAATGACCAGGCGCCATGCAGAACTGCCTTCAGGGGGCTGCTCGTTTTACCCATGGCAAATGCTTGCTCTGCTGAGGCGCTAGAGTAGCGATCAATTTTCTGCAGTACTTGAGAGTAA
>JBFZCO010000023.1:0-5621 GCA_041307885.1 Burkholderiales bacterium
AGTTCAGGGATAGGTATGTGACCGTCCAGCAGCCAGGATCCATCTTCTCTTTTTATAGCCCAAGACTCTTGTGGATCGTCAGTAGCAAATTCTCCGGTAATGGACTCGATTAAATCTTGAAGCGTAATCAATCCCATAACCTCACCATATTCATCAACAACAAAAGCCATTTGATTATGTGATGATTTAAAGTTTTCTAACAACTCGAGTCCCGTTAGAGTCTCAGGAACATACAGTGGGATTTGCAACGAATGCTCTAGGGTTTTTGGCCCTCCTTTGGCAATCGAAGCAAGCATCTTACGTGCATTGAGAACTCCAAGTATGTTGCTCAAATCTTCATTGACGACCGGAAACCTTGCATGCTCAGATTTTTCAATTAAATCAACTGAATCCTCAAATGAAGCCGTAATATCAAGATAAACAATATCAGAGCGGGGAACCATCAGGGAGACGATTTGGCGATCATCAAGTCTAAAAACATTCCGAAGCATATTGTGCTCATTTGTCTCAATCAAACCCGCAGTAGTGCCCTCTTCAAGAACAGCATGAATTTCTTCTTCCGTCACTTCATTATGTGACTTATCTTTAACGCCTAAAATTTTTAAAATAAAGTTCGTTGATCCCGTTAGCAACATAACAAAAGGCTTTGATATGAATGCAAGGGCAGAGATTGGCTTGGCAATATATCTCGCAATAAGCTCAGGGTTGTTTTGACCAATACGCTTAGGCACAAGTTCGCCGATAACAATTGAAAAATATGTGATTAAAGCTACAACGATTCCAAGTGCAGTCCATTCTGCATATTGGCCATCCATGCCATGCTCAATAAAATAATGCGACATAGGAACGGCAATCGCGGATTCACCAACGACACCATTTAAAATACCTATTGAGGTAATGCCAATTTGAATTGTTGACAAGAACTTTGTTGGATTCTCACCAAGAGCGATTGCCACTTTGGCCTGGGGATGCCCTTGATCGATAAGTTTTTGAAGTTTTGCTTTTCTGCTCGTTACCAGAGCAATTTCAGACATGGCAAATAAGCCATTGAGGACAATTAGTCCAAATAATATTAAAACTTCCATATGGCGGCGCAGTAAGCACCTCGTAGTTATCGGATTTGTAGTTTAACAAACAAGTAAATACCTTGTATTACTAAAATATTTTGGTGGTGTCATTTAAAAGAACATGAGCGAATAGAGCTACAACCCCTGCCAGAGCTTAAAAACAACCTAGAACGTCCATGCATCTAAGAGTGTTTGGAGGCGGAACCCAGAATCGAACTGGGGTACACGGCTTTGCAGATACATCAATGATTTCAAACAGTATTTTTTACAACGTCTAACCATGTCTGCAGTTCGATGTCCTATTGGCACCGAGGAACTCGGAGTTGAGTGGTGCTCAAATGGCTTCAATCGGCATCGACATATCAAATGATCTAATGTCGGGAAAACCGACAAACAGACTACGGATAAATAAAACTATTATTCAATGAACCGATGTTTGATGGCTTCACTAAGCTTAAAATACTCATGAATTATTTAAGACAGACTCAAGCTAATCAAAAAAAGAAATCTAATATTTTTGTAAATTTAAAATTTTATTTTTAGAAGGATTGCCTAAAATAAAGTCAACCTCTCCACGAGAGGGTATCAAAGCAACATATGGGGTTAATCCCCGCCAACTAGGATTTACTGCATGTCTAATGGCATTAGCTTGACCATCAAAGGCAAAAACTTTGTCTGCCACTAGATAATGTGGAGCCGATAAAAGATAGTCCAGGTGAGATAAGCCATCCATCACAACGACGGACAAATAAACTTTTTTCCCGCCAGCCTTAATGGCTTTGGAAATTTCAAGAACCACATCTGGGCAATGTCCACAATCAGTAGTTGAAAAAACGACAATATGAGGCTTAGGCAACTCAGATTGAAACTTGGTCCAAGTGGTACTTTGAAAATACTCGACTCCTTTTGGGGCTGAGTGAACATACCCCATCGAGAATACTATCAAAAAGAAAAATCTAGCTAATTTTCTCAACATAAATTTCCTTTGAAGTTCTCCAAACCAAGTAAATATTTTCCGACTTTTTTATTAACTGAGGATAGTCATTATCAAGAGATGTTTTATTTATTAAACGAGTTTGGAAATTTTTTCCACCATCCATTGATACCCAAACCTTTACCTCAGTTTCACCGCCATTGTATGAACGCCATGCGATGACAACATTAGATCCATCACTGGCAATATCAGCATGCTCTGCTTTTGGATCAGGTAATTCTCTAACAATACTAATTGCTTCACCTGCAGCATTAAGCAATCCATAACGAACACCCGCAATATTTTTTTTCTCGCCAAACCACACCGCATGATAATTACCATTCGGCGCAACAGCAAGTGCTGGTCCATGATGTGGACATGCATTAAGACGCCAACCGTCATAGCTTGCTCTTCTAATTTTCTCTTGCTGCTCACCATCAATTATTGCGGTTGCATGATCCCGAATACTGCCATCAAAAACATGTCGCCACATCGCTAAAGCTTTTCCATTAAGAGTGGGTATAAGAGCAATTCGACAACACTCGCAACTATGATCAGCAAGCTTAATGTCAGGCCCAAAACTTTTTCCTCCATCAGTTGAATATTTTCTATAAATACCTGCCCCGGAATACGCATCCTTTCTACCTGTCATTGATCTAGCAAGTTCTGCATCGCGTTTATCAACCCAAATAATATGTAAACCGCCCTTTGCGTCAAATACAGTAGACTCAAAACGATGCGTAATTTGTTGCCTATCATCATGAACTGTTATGGGCTCAGAAAAATTTATCCCATCAACAGAGCGAATCATTCTAATTTCACCCGTATAAGGCTTAGATAAGGGCCGGGTATATGTAATAACCATAACCCCATCCGATCGAATAGCTATCTTTGGACGATTCTCACCATCCGCAGATATTTTCAGATCAGCCTCTAATTGCTTAGAAACCCAAGTTTTACCAAAGTCATTTGATGATTGAATCGTAAGCTTTTGAGTTTCATTTAGCCCCACCATCCACAACTTTCCAGAAGCATCAAAAGCATAGCTTGACCCTAGTTGCACATGCTTATGTTGAGCACTTAAAGGCATACTCAATATAAAAAATGCACAAACAGAAAATGTTTTTAGGTATTTAATCATTATTTGATATCGTACTTGAGGTCAGCCATGACAGTTCTCTGTGAATTTGGATGGACTACATATGATTTGTAATTATTCAAGTTATTGATGCCAACTGATGAACTCCATTGTTTATCAAATTTGTACTTAACTTTTGCATCTAAAATAAAGAACTTACTCACGCCACCATAGGCTCGCTGATCAAAACTGGTCGAATCAAGACTACTGGTCATTTTGCCACTGTATTTAGCTCCAAGAGAATAGATCCAGTGTTGATCTGGACTGTAAGATGCAAGCATTGTTCCACGCCATAGCGGAACCCTAGGCTGATAATTTCCCACCGTTGATGGTCGTGATGAGTTTTTTAGTATCACAGAATCTGCGTAAGTCACGCTACCTAAAATTGATAATCCTTTGATGAGTAAATTTTCAGCCTGAGCGGCAACCTCAACACCTCGGGTTCTCACCAAATCAATATTTTGCAAGCTAGCAGTAGTGCCATTCAAAGTTCCTGCAGTAGCAGTTTGAGACCAGATTGCATCGTTTGCACGCTCCTCAAACAGTGACAGCCTGGCAAATGCTTGATCATAAGATTTTTCAAATGTTAACTCCGTTGAGTCATCCCTTTCTGGCTTTAAATTAGGGTTGAATGCTACGGGGTCACCACTAACTTGAGGTGTTCCTTGAAATAACTCTGTAACTGTTGGCATTCTGTAACCTCTTCCCCAAGATAATCTTGTGTTGAGTGATTGAATACCTGCATATGAAATTGAGAGCTTTGGCGAAATAAAATTCTCCTTTCTCTCCGGGTATGCATAATCGCTTGTAGCGGTAAGGCTTTTCTTTCCATCAAATGCACGCCATTCCTCATACCTTAAACCAGGAGTCAAACTCCAGTGCTTGGCAAATCCCCACTGATCCTGAATAAATAACGCTTGAGTACTTGTTTTTCCTGCAGAATACTCGTTTCTAACACCAGTTTCATTGCCAACAGCCCAGTTAGCAGTATTCATTCTTAAACTTTGCAACTCATATTGATCATAGTGATATCCAAATATAACCTTATGAAGTCCAGCGTAATTACCTGGCCTCCAAATGCCTTTGGCATCGAAAGTATGCCATCCCGTACCTTTCATGTTTGTATTGCGGCCTTGAGCTAACCCATCAGTTGTGCCCAAATAACTCGTAGGTGCCTTTTGAAGATCTTTTTGATAATCATATAAAGATGTAATTAACTCCCAATCAAAGGTGTCACCACTTTGCTCTCTAAAAGCTAAAGCATGCATGTGATGCTCTTGATCAGTTTTTGTGGGAGTGAGATGTGTTTCGCTTAGCTCATATCGAGTCCCTCCAATATTTATCTTTCCCTCATCCGCACCGTAAACTGCATTTCCTGAAGCATCGAATAGATAGGACTGTACAGACGTAGATGCATCATTACGCAGCGCGGCAAATGTGTAGCTTAATGAAAGTGAATTGGATAAATCGTAAGAAAATTTTGTTTTGAAGTTCTCTTGCAAAGAACTGTCGATTGCATATCCGCCAGCCACGATTTGCGATGTGCCAGTATGATCAATATATCTATGACCTCCTGTCACCGCAACCCCAGCACCTCCTGATGGTCTGGGCTCTAAAGTTGTAAAGCTAGCTGGATGCCCTTGAGTATCTGATCGGTTGTAACCAAACCACCATGAAAATTGATCTTTTCTATCACCTACGGTCGCACTTTGTTGGTTACCCGTATAGTTGGCTTGCGTGCCAAACAAAGAAAATCTCTCGTTATAAGCCTGAACTCTTGTATGTGCCTCAAATGATTTAGGCATTCTGGTTGTGATGTTAACTGCTGCACCTGCAGCATTACCCGGGTAGAGCGCTGAAAATGGTCCATAAGTCACATCAATTCGCTCAATTTCTTCTGGAGCAACCATAAACCAACGAGGTGGATAACTAAAACTGTTACCCAATAAAACCGATAGTAAAACACCATCACCATAAACCACAGATTTAGCACTTTGAAGTGTTCCTGACGTTCTTGTGGCTAGAATTCCATTTCTATCACCTTCAAATCTTTTACGGACATTTAGACTGGGCAGATACTTTAGGGCATCTTCCGTATTAATTACATTGATTGAATCGGCAATTTGTTCGGCAGTCACACTCTCTGTGGTAGCCGGTAGGTCGCGAGAATTTATCATCGTTGATGTATCAGTAACCCTCACCTCTGGTAAAACAACATCTGCAGCATAGACACCAGAAACCATCAGAGATGCCACCAAAGCGATTGGCGTTAATAATATTTTCTTTTTCATTGTTTACTCACTTAATTAACAAATGGCTATAGCTATAGCCATGCAAAAAGGCTCTGCTCTTGCAGAGAGTTCTTATTGTTTAATTAAGCGAGTTGAGGGGGTGCCTGATTTGGCGGAGTAATCCAAGCTGTTAATGGCTTAGGTGATCGGTA
>JBFZCO010000024.1:0-3215 GCA_041307885.1 Burkholderiales bacterium
GAGCTAGGAAAAAAACAGGCTGAATCTATTGGCAACTGGCTTTCTAAGCAAGGTATTAACCAAGCACAAGTTTTAAGTAGTCCCTGGTGTCGCTGCATTGATACTGCGCGCTTACTCAACAAAGGCCCTGTCACCATTGATCCCGCCCTTGGATCTTTTTTTGACAATACTAGCCAAGCGAATATCCAAACTCAAAAATTAATAAAGCTGATTGCTCAAGAGCGTAAGAAAAATCCACGAACCCCTATCATCATGGTGACCCATCAAGTGAATATCGGGGCATATACTGGTCAGGGAGTAGGGTCTGGAGAAATGATCTTAGTTAAAGTAGATCAACAAGGTAGATACCTTGCACATCAGTCTTATCCTAGTCCGTAAAATCAGGTAAGCAATCTGAAACCCATTGATCAATCACACCCTCTTTGTTGAAAGTTTTTATGCAATTTGAACCCGCCTTAAACGTATTAGGTCAACCCTTGGTACCCTGCTCATTTGAGCCACTAACTGGATTTTTTAGAGATGGTTGCTGCAAAACTAATGAGGATGATCTTGGCAGTCACTTAGTGTGTGCAATTGTCAGTAATAACTTTCTACAATTTAGTCTTAAGCGAGGCAATGACCTCATCACGCCTAGACTGCAATATCAATTTCCTGGATTGGTAGCCGGAGATCAGTGGTGTCTTTGTCTCAACCGCTGGTTAGAAGCATTAGAGGCCAACTGTGCACCACTAATTAAACTAGAGAGTACCCACATCAAAGCCCTAGAAAAGGTTTCACTCGAAGTATTAAAGCAATATGCAGAAGTTGCCGAAATTTAAGTGGTGCAATCTCAAAGCCACATTTTCTGATATGCCCCATTAGGATCATGATCACGCATCTGCTTAGCAATATTAAAAGGTCTGCCCCCGCGCGGATCTGTGCCACGACCAGCAATATATAGCCAATTACCTTGGTTGCTATACACATCATAATCAATGAGTTGTGACTCAAACCAAGCAGCTCCAGCCCTCCAATCACCCTGTAATTCATATACCCAATAACTTGCCACAATCTGTCGCATCCGATTGGATAAAAAAGCACTCTGAGAGAGTTCGTGCATCCCTGCATCTATCAAACTAACGCCAGTAGTCCCACATCGCCAGCTCTCAAAACGAGTGGCATCGAATGGCTTGACAGGAGCCTGGCTTAAACCGCGCGCTTGGTATAGCCGTTGACCATACTTAAAGTGAATGAAGCGAAAGTAATCGCGCCATAACAACTCAAACCAAAGCCAATAAGCTCCCTCATTTGCGCCGTAACTTTTCTCATACTCACTAATACGCGCAGCAATGTCACGCGCTGAAATGCAACCCAAAGCTAACCAAGGAGAAAACTTGCTGGAATAATCACGTCCAATTAGCTGATTGCGCGTTTGCTTGTAGGTATCTGGTAAGCGCCTTCCTAAATATTGGCTAAGATGCTCCGCAGCTTCGGTCTCGCCTCCTTTGCAATATAGTTGGGCAGTTTTCCCAGCGTTATGCACTTTCTTTGGTAAACACTGCTCTTGCAAAATCAGTGGTAATGGAGGCAGAGCTTGAGGCGCAACAACTGGACTAGCAAACCTATATTTTTCGCGCTCTACAGCTTGGCGAAATTGAGTAAACATATCCGGCATTTGTTTGAGATCAAAGGGGAGTGTTTGGGGGTCTAACATACTCGATTGCCAAAACTCAATGAGGCAAATATCTTTTTTTCTGATGCGCTTGCACTGCTCAATTTCCTCGGGCGCCTCTATTTGTTCGCAATAAACCGCTTTTGCACCAGTTACTTCAATCAATTGCGAAAGGACATTCTCGGGCTCCCCCTCAAATTCCCAGAGATCAGAACCCAGAGCCTTTAAGTGAGCCTGAAGATCATTTAAAGATTGGCGTAAAAATGCGTGACGATGTAAACCCACCCTCTCAAAGCCATACACATTCTCAAGATCATTTGCTTGATGAATATAAATTGGGAGGATTCGATCTGCGTCTAAGGCTGCCTTCAATAGGGCTGGGTTATCGCTTACTCGCAAGTCATTCCGAAACCAATAGATCACGACCTTCATCTATTTTCCCGAGCAATCGCAGTGCTAGATTTTTTTAAGCGGCAAGCATCAGAGCAATATTTCACCTCTTCCCAATTCTTTGCCCAGGATTTACGCCATGTCATTTCTTTGCCGCAAACTAAGCAAACCTTAGTCGGTAAGAATGACTTATTGCCCTTAAAACCCGATTTTTTAGAAAGCGTCATGCCAACCCAATTAAAAAAAGAATAGACTAGCGCCATTACTCAAAGTACGACACCAGAGATAGTCATTGAAAGCTTTTTATACCGACCACTATGTTTTACCACTTCCTCCCGGGCACCGCTTTCCGATGGAAAAGTACAGTCAACTTCGCGACCTTGTTGCAAGCCTGAAAGGTATTGATCTTGTAGAGGCACCCGCCATCAGTGATACCCAGATTCTGTATGCCCATGACCCCGCTTATTTAATTCAGATTCTTGAAGGCAGCCTCAGTCCAAAAGAGCAACAAGAAATTGGCTTTCCTTGGAGCCCCCAAATGGTGGAGCGCTCAAGAAGATCTGCAGGCGCAACTTTAGGGGCTGCAAAAGTTGCCCTTCAAGAAGGTTTTGCTGCCAATTTGGCTGGGGGCACTCACCATGCCTATCGCAATCGCGGCAGTGGTTTCTGCGTCTTTAATGACTCAGCGATTACTGCACGAGCACTCCAAAAAGAAATATCTCCCAAGCTAAAAGTAGCCATAGTCGATTTAGATGTTCATCAAGGCAATGGAACTGCCTCTATTCTTCAACATGATGCTTCGATCTTTACTCTTTCTATTCATGGTGAGAATAATTTTCCATTTCAAAAAGAGACTGGGGATTTAGATATGGGTTTGGAGGATGGCTGCACAGATAAACAATATCTTGGTGCTCTAGAGCAGGCTTTAGACATCATGCATCATAAATTTAAACCTGATTTCATTATTTACTTAGCCGGCGCAGATCCCCATGAAGGTGATCGACTAGGAAAATTAAAAATTACCCAAGAAGGTATGGCCCTGAGAGATAAGTACGTTTTTCAGTACGGAATTGATTATCAAACACCGATTGCATTTAGCATGGCAGGAGGATACGGAAAAGAAATTTCCTCAACGGTACATATCCATCTGCAAACTATCCAAATAGCCTTAAAT
>JBFZCO010000025.1:0-27373 GCA_041307885.1 Burkholderiales bacterium
AGACTCTTCCGCATAGGTTTCTTGGGTAGCCTTAAAGCAAGCATCTAATACTGAGGTATTGAACTTACGTAAAACTGCACCATTCTGAATGAGACGCTGAAGCGCTGGAGGATTCAAAGCATCGTACTTGGCACACATATCTACATGTGCCTCAAAACACGCTGCCTGCCATGCGGCTTGATAAGAAGGCGGTAAAGCATCCCATTGTTTCTTATTCACTAAGAATGAAAGTCCGGCCGCCCCTTCCCAAAACGCTGGGTAATAGTAGTTCTTAGCAACCTTAGCTAGCCCTAACTTCTCATCATCGTATGGGCCAACGAATTCAGCAGCATCAATCGTGCCTTTTTCGAGAGCCGAATAAATCTCACCTGCAGGTAATTGCTGAGGAACCACACCCAACTTTGCCAGCACTTGACCAGCAAATCCTGCAATACGAAATTTCAAACCTTTGAGATCTTCTGGAGACTTAATTTCTTTGCGAAACCAACCGCCCATTTGTGTACCAGTTTGACCGCCTAAAAAATTCACGATGTTGTAGCTAGCGTAAAGCTCACGTAATAGCTTCATCCCATTACCTTGCAACATCCAAGCAGATTGTTGGCGTGCCGTCATACCAAAAGGTGCGGCAGTATCAAACATGAAAGCACTATTTTTACCGATATAGTAATAGCTAGCGGTGTGGCCACATTCGACTGTTCCATTTTGTACTGCATCTAAAACTTGTAAGGCAGGAACAATCTCTCCAGCAGCAAAGACTTTAACATTAAATTTTCCATCAGTAGCCTTACGCAAGGCATTAGCAAAGATCTCTGGCGTTCCAATCAAGGTATCTAACGATTTAGGAAAGCTGGACACCAAGCGCCAATTTAATGTCGGCAAGCTCTGCGCAATCACTGGGGCACCTATAGCTGCAACACCCGCACCTATAGTCGCCTTCTTTAAAAATGAACGTCTTTGCATCAATACTCCTTTAGCATTTTCTATGTTTTATTTGCCGCCTATGGTCATCGATCCGATCAAAATAGAACCAGTCTCTTTTGTCCCTCGAATCAAAGAGTCGCTACCTATCATTTGAATATCCAAAAGCATATCGCGTAAATTCCCTGCGATTGTGATTCCCTCAACGGGATACTGAATTTGGCCATCCTCCACCCAATAACCAAATGCTCCACGGGAGTAATCTCCAGTAACATAGTTGACGCCTTGACCCATAAGCTCAGTCACCAAAAGACCAGAGCCCATTTCTTTTAACAAGGCAGGCAACCCCCCCTTGGGAGTTTTACGACTTTGCAATGTCAGGTGATGTGAGCCGCCCGCATTACCTGTGGTCTTCATGCCCAACTTACGCGCTGAATAAGTAGATAAAAAATAGCCTTGTAAGATACCTTTTTCTACCACCGTTCTCGCTGCCGTTTTAACACCCTCTTCATCAAAAGGGGCACTACCGGTCAGCGACTTCAAGTGTGGATTTTCAAACAAGCTCACATGTTTAGGTAACACTTGTTTGCCTAAGCTATCCAATAAAAAACTCGAGCGACGATACAGAGCACCACCTGATACAGCCTGCACTAAGCTACCCAATAATCCAGCTGCTAAGGGCGCCTCAAAAATGACTGGGCATTTACGGGTTGTCAGCGCCCTTGCATTTAAGCGTGAAAGTGCTCGCTGAGCAGCATATTGACCAATGGCTAGAGGGTCAGCCAACTCTTTCGGTATGCGTGAGCTTGAATACCAGTCATCCCTTTGCATGTGGGCTTTTTTTCCACCCTCATTGGCAATCGGAGCACAGGAAATATAGTGGCGCGAAAATGGATATCCTCCCATAAACCCATGACTTGTCCCCATCATAAAATGGGCATGATGTGCAGATACAGATGCGCCATCGCTATTTTGAATTTGCTTACTCACTGCAAATGCAGCACCCTCAGCAGATCGCGCAATTTCTATTGCGGTAGCAGAATCTAAATTCCAGGGATGAAACAAATCCAGATCTAAGGGATGCTTTTCTAACAACTCTTTTTCAGCTGGGCCAGCACAAGGATCCTCCGCTGTATGCTGGGCAATGTGATATGCAGCTTCAACGGTAGCCTTCAAGGATGGAGTAGAAAAATCGCTTGTACTAGCATTGCCGCGCCGATGCCCCAAAAACACGGTAACACCAACTTGCTTGTCTAAGCTTTGCTCAATCGTTTCAACCTCACCTTTGCGCACAGTAACCGATAGCCCCTGGCCTTCGGAAACTTCAGCTACGGCATCGGAAGCCCCCCTTCTCTTGGCCTCCTTGAGCATGAAATCAATAATTTCTTGAAACTGGTTTGATGAGTATGTAAACATATTTCAATAATAGCTAGAATAGAAACATGAAGCATACCGAAGCTTGGAAAAGATCCGCCCCAAATGAAATCAAAATTGGCTTAATCTCGATCTCCGATAGAGCAAGCCAAGGAATTTATGCCGACCAAGGGATACCCTCTCTTCAAGCATGGCTTAAAACTGCCCTCAGCACCCCCTACGTCTTTCACGAGCGCCTCATAGCAGATGAACGTGAGGTCATTACCGAAACTATTGTTGAACTATGTGATGAATTGGGATGCGATTTAATCCTCACCACAGGCGGCACAGGCCCCGCTCGTAGAGATGTGACCCCTGAGGCTAGCGTGGATGCTGGAACCCGTGAAATGCCCGGATTTGGGGAGCAAATGCGTCAAATTAGCCTACGCTTTGTCCCAACAGCCATTCTATCTAGACAAACTGCAGTTTTACGCGAAATCGAGGGGCATACAGCCCTGGTGATTAATTTACCAGGGCAACCAAAGTCCATCAAAGAAACGCTTGAGGGCCTAAAAGATGATGAGGGCAAAACAATAGTGCCCGGTATTTTTGCCGCCGTACCTTACTGCATTGAGCTATTTGGAGGGCCGATCATCGAAACCTATGAGTCAGTGATCAAGGTCTACAGGCCCAAAAGTGCAGTTAAGAAGTAAGCTATAGCAAGAAAAAGGTCCATTGACGGACCTTTTATATTTAAGCTTGGTTTGGCAAGGGGACGATAAATTTTTCTCGATAGTATTTAAGCTCTTCAATTGACTCTTCAATATCGGCCAAAGCGGTGTGAGCTTGCTTCTTAGTAAAGCCCTTAACTAACTCCGGATGCCAGCGCCTACAAAGCTCTTTTAGGGTAGAAACATCAATATTGCGATAGTGAAAATAGGCCTCTAACTTAGGCATGTACTTGGCCATAAAGCGCCTATCTTGACCGATCGTATTGCCACACATCGGCGCAATTCCAGGCTTAATATACTGCTTTAAAAAGGCAATACATTCCGCTTCAACTGTAGCCTCATCCATTGTGGATGCCTTTACCTTATCAATCAGACCTGAGCGCCCATGGGTGCCCTTATTCCAAGCATCCATCGCCTCGAGCAAAGCATCCTCTTGGTGAACGACCCAGACTGGAGCGGTTGCAATGGTATTGAGATGGGCATCCGTGACAATAATGGCAATCTCCAAAATCCGCTCTTTTTCAGGGTCTAGGCCTGACATCTCCATATCCACCCAAATTAGGTGCTCACTGGCAGGCGCAGATTTTGTAGCAGTAGTACTTGTTTTTTCACTCATATCTATAATCATCTCATGACATTCACTATTGTTTTTTTAATCGCCTTCATTGCCAGCTTTGGTTTACGCCACTGGCTTTCTCAACGCCAAATTCGCCATGTGGCTAGCCATCGTGATTCTGTGCCTGCTGAATTTGCCTCTCAAATTACTTTGGCAGAACATCAAAAGGCTGCCGACTATACGATAGCCAAACTACGCTTGGGTATTTTAGAGAATGGCGTTAGCGCCATCATCCTCATTTCATTCACGCTTCTCGGTGGCTTGCAGATTCTGAACTCAGGGCTCCTAGGTCTCTTAGGTGAAGGCATTGCTCAACAAATTGCCTTATTAGTATCGATTGTTTTGATTTCAGGGTTGATCGATCTCCCCTTTTCTTGGTACAAGCAATTCCATTTAGAGGAACGTTTTGGCTTTAATCGCATGAACGCAAAACTATTCTTTAGCGATATGGTCAAGGGTATAGGTGTGGGTGGTGCGATTGGTGTGCCACTGCTGTGGGTTATCTTAAGTCTCATGGCCCAAGCAGGTGATTTCTGGTGGTTATGGGCTTGGGGCGTTCTCACCGTATTTAGTCTAGTGATGCAATGGGTATTCCCAACATTTATCGCCCCTATCTTTAATAAGTTCCAAGCCCTGGAAGAGGGTCCGCTTAAAACTCAAATTGAAGCTTTACTCAAGCGCTGTGATTTCGCAAGTCAAGGTTTATTTGTAATGGATGGTAGCAAACGTAGCGCCCATGGAAACGCATTTTTTGCCGGCATGGGCAAAGCCAAGAGGATTGTTTTCTTTGATACCTTAATTGAAAAACTCAACCCCGGAGAAGTAGAAGCGGTACTTGCACATGAATTAGGGCACTATAAGTGCAACCATATTCGTAAACGACTTTTAGTTTCCTTTGCCTTGAGTTTTGCAATGTTTGCCTTGTTGGGATGGCTAAGTACTCAAGCTTGGTTCTATACCAATCTTGGCGTGATGCCAAACCCGAATGGCTATAACGGTGGCTTAGCATTAGCACTCTTTATGCTGGTATCTCCAGTATTTAGCTTCTTCTTCACGCCATTATCTAGTCTTGCCTCCCGCAAACATGAATACGAGGCAGATGGTTTCGCAGCTGATAAATCCTCTGCAACTGATCTGATTTCTGCATTGGTAAAGTTATACCAAGACAATGCTTCTACTTTGACGCCTGATCCTCTTTACACTGCGTTTTATAGTTCCCACCCACCCGCACCTTTGCGGATTGCTAATCTCAAACGATTTAGTTAATCCACCCGGGAATTAATGGAACAATTTCGTGCGTTATTAACTGCCTCTTACGGGAGGCATTATTTAGCGCAACGCTTAATCTCAGATCAATGCGGTAATGAATCTCCTGCTGGAGAGCTGATTCAGGTAAGCACTCCAGCCAAGCAGCATATTGGTGCAGTAGGCGACCGCATGCTGCTGGAGATGACTTCTGCAGATCAAGCGCGCATTATTCAAATTGAACCTAGAGTAAATTTGCTTTACCGTTCGGACGCATTCAAAAGTAAATTGATTGCATCTAATGTGGACCAAATATTGGTGGTGCTTGCAACTCAACCCGCATTCTCACCAGACCTGTTGGGCAGAGCAGTGGTCGCTGCAGAAACAAACCAAATTGGCTTGCATATTCTGCTCAATAAATCCGACCTCAAAGATAATTTAGAGCACGCTAGAAAAATTATTGCGCCCTATGCACGTATGGGATACCCAGTAACCGAGGTCTCAGCAAAATTTGATGCAGCTTCAATAGAGGCCTTACGCCCTGCCATTTGCGGCAAAGTATCTGTTTTCGTAGGGCAATCCGGCATGGGCAAATCTAGCCTGTTAAATGCTTGGGTGCCTAATGCTGCAGCAATTACCCAAGAATATTCAGTGCGCTTGGATACCGGTAAACACACTACTACAGCATGTCGTTATTTTGAGCTGCCAGAGGCATGGGGTCGAGATAGCAAGGGGAAATTAGGCGCCCTCATTGACTCGCCTGGCTTTCAAGAATTTGGTCTAGCCCACATGTCAGTAAGTGAGTTAGAGCATGCTTTCAGAGAATTTAAAGAGTTTCTTGGGAAGTGTCGTTTTCATAATTGTGCGCACCAATCTGAACCAGACTGCGCAATTCGTGATGCGGTAGACAGAAATGAAATAGCGCCAGAAAGACTAGCGCTATTTAGACAGTTACGCTCTGACTCAAAAACAGCCGATACTCAGATTCAAGGTATTAGCCAAGCCAAAGAGCGATGGTCAGCATTAGCAATAAAATCATCCAAGCGATAACTAAGCGCCATACCAAACCAATAGCGGAGCGCATAGTGCGCTCATTTGGCTCTAAGCCCACTTCATAAATAACTGGCTCACCCGCTTCAGCCATTCTCAAAGCCTCATCACTATTTGGCTCACTCATAGGCTCGCCCAAACGAACACCTAAAGCTCCGCTACCAGCTGCCAGAATTACTGCCGACAAGGAATCTGACCACTTTTGCGTCAGGTGACGCCACGAATAAACCGCGCCTTCAAAGTTACCGACAATCGCAAAACCGATAGCAGTAATGCGGGCAGGCACCCAATCCAATACGTAAAAGAAATGGCGAGATGACTCACTTAAATTAAAGTCACCCCTCTCTGACCAGCGCTGCGCCGCAGTATCTGCTAAGCGATATAGAACAACACCTGCTGGGCCCATGGGCATTAAGAACCAAAAAAGCACGCCAAACACATGGTGATGAGAACCAATAATGGCTCGCTCGAGTGCCAAGGAAATGACTTCAGTCTCGGACAAGTTCGAGGTATCTAGATCAGGTCCATACCACTCTCCTAAAGCAGCGCGAGCTGCTGGCAAATCGTGATTTGCAATTGCCTCATGAACCAGGGTAAAGGAATGACTGAATTGACGAAAGCCAAAAAATAGGTAGGCAATGATCACGTTCCAAATAAAACCTAGGATGGGGAACGTCAACATGCACGCTACGTAAATCACAAAGACTAAAAAGGTTGGCAAAATAAATGCTACTAAACAAGCCATGCGAGCACCAATAGGGCTTGCACCTTTCTCACTCTTACCGCCAAACTCTCCTGCAACCCAATCTAGCCAGCGAGCACTCATGCGCGCAATCCAGTGAGCGGAAGTTACCGGACGATATTGTTCGGCAATGAGGGCGAAGAGAATAGAAAAGAAAGTCATACTTTTAATAAATGATAAAGGTTACGCAACATTCCAGCAGTGGCACCCCAAATAAAACGATTTTCATAGGGCATTGAATAAAACCGACGACTACCCTGATCACTTTGCCAGACCCGAACTTGATGATTAGCAGGATCCATCAAAAAATGTAAAGGCACTTCAAAAACATCTGCAACTTCAAAAGCATCTAAGGCATATTCTGCCTGAGGTTCTACCAAACCCACAACCGGCGTCACACTATAGCCCGAAACAGTTAAATATTGAGGCAAATGACCGATGATCTCAACTCGCTCCGGTTTCAGCCCAATCTCTTCTTCACTCTCACGCAAAGCAGTGTGCAAAGGACTGGGATCTTGCGAATCCATTCGACCACCTGGAAAACTAATTTGACCCGCGTGATCATGCAAATGATTCGTTCTTTGCGTCAGCAGGACCGAGAGACCTTCACTCTTAAGCAATAACGGAATCAGCACTGCGGCATGGGTAATCTTGCCTGCAGCCTGACGCTTAGCAATAATATCCGTCGCTATAACATGGCGATTTTCATCCGTGATTTCTGGTTGCCAAACAGGGGGACTCTGAAAGCGACCCCTCAAATTATCAGGGTGCAAACAATCTGTCGAAATTCTCGGCTGACCTGCGCAAATCTCATGAATTGGTATTGCCTGTGCATCAAAGCCTGCAGGCACGGCTGCACTCAATGTTTGATCTGGCGGAATCGATTTCTGAGTCATGGACTTATTTTATGGCAATAAAAAAGGCAGCCTCAGCCGCCTTTTTCTCGCATTAAAGTAATACTTATGCAGCAGTTGGAGCAGCAACCTTACGAGCAGGCAACTTCTCTTTAATACGTGCAGACTTACCAGAACGATCACGCAAGTAATACAACTTAGCACGACGCACATCACCGCGACGCTTGACTTCAATACTAGCAATCAATGGTGAGTAAGTTTGGAATGTACGCTCTACACCTTCACCAGATGAAATCTTGCGAACGATAAAGCTTGAATTGAGTCCACGATTGCGTTTAGCAATCACAACGCCTTCAAAGGCTTGGGTACGTTTACGTGTACCTTCAACTACGTTCACACCAACAACAACGGTATCGCCAGGAGCAAAACTTGGCAGTACTTTATTGGCACTTAAGCGAGCAATTTCTTCTTGCTCAATTTTTTCGATCAAATTCATTATTAATCCTTAAACATCTTGTCAGCGTTTAATCCCGAGATGTTTATCAACGGACCAGACAGAGGATGTAGTTAAAACCAATTCACTAAATAAAAATATTCACCTTTGATCCAACGCTGCAATTTCTTACAGCGTAAGAAGAAAATGTTCGTCTTCTTTACTTAGCAACCCATTTGCTCTCGCCTTTTCAATTAGATCAGGTCTAAGCTTTAGCGTCAGCTCTAATGACTTTTGCCGACGCCAATCCGCTATTTTAGCGTGATGTCCACCCAAAAGCACGTCTGGCACAGATAAATTTTCATATATTTCTGGGCGGGTATAGTGCGGATAGTCCAAAAGACCGTTTATAAAGCTATCCTGAACGGCGGACTCACCATCTCCTAATGCCCCTGGAATGAGCCGAATGACAGCATCCATGATCGCCATAGCAGGTAATTCACCCCCAGAAACTACAAAATCACCTATTGAGAGCTGTAAATCGACATTACGATCAATGAATCGCTGATCAACAGCCTCATATCGACCACAAATAAAGGTTAAATTACGATAACTGAGGATATCTGTTGCTATCTTTTGGGAAAATACCTCGCCTTGAGGTGCTAAAAGGCAGATTGGCCCAGAAACGACATTTTCTGCCTGATGCGCATTTTTAAGAGCAGATATCGTATCTTCAAGAGGTTTTGCCATCATCACCATACCCGGGCCTCCACCATAAGCTCGATCATCGACTGTCTTACGAGGGTCGGAACAATAATCTCGGGGATTCCAGAGTGCGACCTTGGCAAGGCCCTGCTCACATGCACGGCCAGTAATACCCCACTGCGTTAACGCAGAGAACATTTCTGGAAATAAGGTGACCACATCAAAGCGCATCATATTAGAGAATGAATGTCTTTACTGGTTAAGGGCTACCAATCAGCCTGCCAATCGAGTGTAATGAGCTTATTGTCTAAGTCAACGTTTTGCACGACTTCCTTTACAAAAGGAATGAGCTGTTTAACTACTTTTGTTTGTGGATCGCCAACAGCAATAATGCCGTGCGCACCATTGTCATTGACCTCAATGACTTCACCAAGCTCTTCGCCTTTAAGATTGACTACTCTACAAGCAATCAGATCTACCCAGTAATAGCTATCGCTTTCTACTTTTGGAAATACATCACGCGCCACCAAAATGCGTGCGCCCTTTAGTGCCTCCGCTTGATCACGATCAGTGATGCCGTCTAGCGCCATCACTACGGTGCCACTATGCATCTTTGCCTGCTTTACTTTATAGAGCGTCAAAGAGGCCTGCTCAATAGATGCAGCTACGCCTGCACTCCGCCTAGGGATAAGCGATAACCAAACTGTTTTGCAAGATAGGAGAGCTACTGGATCTGATGCATGGGGACGAATCTTGATTTGACCCTGCAAGCCTTGAGCGTCTTGAACTGCGCCAAGCTCAATCAAATCATCTAGGGAAGGTGTACTTTTCATGAAGCCACCCCATCTCCCCAGAGAACACTACAAGTCAATTCCGCTACCAAAGACTTTGTCATTAAGAAAAGTCTTTGGATGAAATGTATTTAAACAGCAGGATTGTTTTTGATCAAACGAACAACTGTTGGAGAAATTTGCGCACCAACACCAGTCCAATAAGTCAAACGGTCTTGAGCAATACGCATTGCTTGCTCTGACTCAGCTGCTTGTGGATTGAAGTAACCAATGCGCTCGATAAAGTTCGAGTCGCGACGATTACGCTTGTCTGTAGCTACGATGCTATAAAAAGGGCGCTTCTTTGAACCGCCGCGTGCCAGTCGAATGACGACCATACTTATTCCTTAAAATCTAAAAAGAAAACAGGTTGATTACAACCCAATGAAATTACTGCAAAACTTGGGCTTCTGCTCACGAAGTATTTCTTACAAGAAATACACAGTAAAGCGGAAAACCTCATATTCTAGACGAAAAGCCCTACTTGATCCACCTATTTAAGCCATTCAAGATCTGGCTTACACAGTAGAATGAATGGCATTCAAGAATAAAATAACCATATAAAACAACAACTTATACATAAATGCTTGCCAAAATAGCCCACTTTAGAACGCCTAAAAAACACTTGAAACCCTTTTTTTGGGTTATTTCTTGCTTTGGGCTGAGCTTATTAAGTGCTTGCGCGAGTGTTTTACCCCCCTGCACCGCCAGAAATAGTCCCCCAGTGAGTGAATTACGCAATACCAAATGGGAGCTTGTGCGTTGGAATTTACCCCCAAATGCACGCGGTGAGGTCAGAACACGCCAGATCCCCCAAGGAGAAAGTAGCAATCCCATTCAAATACAGTTTGATGCCCAAGGGGAGCGCATGAGTGGATCAACCAGTTGTAATCGATTTACTGCACGCATTTCAGAGGATGCCAGAGGCTTTACCTTAGATCAAATTATCACAAGCAAAATGAGCTGTACACCACAACGCATGGAGCTAGAGAATGACTTTCTGTATGAGCTGAATGACTACCGCTCTATTGTGAGGAATGGCGATCAACTCCTGATCATAGGCGCGAATCGAGAAGTATTAAGTTTTGGTCAGCGCTAACATTAAGATAAGGTATTAAATTCCCCATCATGAAAGTTGGAATGAAAAAATACAAACTACTATTTTGCTCACTGGGAATATTCTTTCCTGGGACGGGTCTAAATTGTTTTTATTTACAGGGTGTAAAGTCCTTTTGGGGCTGGGCTCAACTGTTTGCTTTTATTGGCGGTATCGCAGGTTGGCTTATTCTAAAAGATACCCAATTTCACTCTGCTCCAGGATGGGTTCTCATTACCTTTGGCTTCATCACACTAGAAGCAACTTGGCTTACCACCATTGCTTTTGGTCTAAGGGCGGATGAAAAATGGGATGCGCAATTTAATCCAGGTTTAGATCCTAGTCGTGCTACAAAATCAGGTTGGCCAGTAGTGCTTACTGTTATTTTCTCTTTAGTATTTGGTGCTGGCGTGATGATGACATTTTTAGCAATTGCATTTGAGCAATTTTTCATCTCACAGCTTGTAGAAGCAAGAAAGCTATCTCAGTAATACGAATCGCTTTGAGATGAGAGTGAGCTACTAAAACCTAGAACTGCTCCTCACCAAGCGCATTGGTTGAATGGCCGCTTTCCAAAATTGAAATAGCTAAAGCTTGAGCTTGGGGAAGCAAATTCTCTGCAAAGAAACGAGCAGTAGCAATCTTGGCATCAAAGAAGCTAGGATCACCAGCACGTAAGTTTTCCGCCGCCAATAAGGCACGAGCCATTTGCCATGCGCCTAAAACTAATCCGCACAAACGTAAATAAGCAAAGCTACCGGCATAAACCGCTTTAATATCCGACTTTGCATTAGCAACAATATAGTCCACAGCAGATTCAAATGCTTCACGCGCAGCCGTCAATTGCTTTAATACAGCTAATGCATCCGCAGTAGCACTGTTTGCCAAATCTTTTTCAGTCTGTCTGATTTTTTCAGAGAACAAGCGAGCAGTAGCACCACCATCTCGCACAGTTTTTCTGCCAACCAAATCATTTGCTTGAATAGCCGTAGTACCTTCATAGATCGTTAAGATACGCGCATCACGATAATGTTGTGCTGCGCCAGTCTCCTCAATAAAGCCCATGCCGCCATGTACTTGCAAACCAAGACTAGCAACTTCAATAGACATCTCAGTCGAAAAGCCCTTCACAATCGGTACTAGAAACTCATACACCGCTTGATTCTGTTGACGAGTAGTCTCATCAGGCGCTGCATGCTGAGCATCATATGCAGCGGCAGCATAGTATGCTAAAGCTCTTGACGCTTCAATATAGCCGCGCATTGTCATGAGCATACGCTTGACATCTGGCTGATGAATAATGGCTACTGGGCCAGATGAACCTTCAAGATCACGACTTTGAATACGATCCTTTGCATACTGCACTGCCTTTTGATATGCACGCTCCGCCACTGCAATACCCTGCATGCCGACAGCAAAACGGGCGGCATTCATCATGACAAACATGTATTCGAGTCCACGATTTTCTTCGCCAACCAAATAGCCAACTGCGCCACCATGATCACCAAACTGCAGCACAGCGGTCGGACTCGCTTTAATGCCCAATTTATGTTCAATAGAAACGCAATGAACATCATTACGCCCACCTAAAGAACCATCATTATTTACCAAGTGCTTTGGCACTACGAATAATGAAATTCCTTTAACACCTTCAGGTGCATCAGGCGTCCTAGCCAACACAAGATGGACAATATTCTTTGCCATGTCGTGCTCACCGTAAGTAATATAAATCTTGGTGCCAAAGATTTTGTACGTGCCATCACCCTCTGGTATAGCGCGTGCCCGTACCATTGATAGGTCAGAACCCGCTTGCGGCTCTGTAAGACACATGGAGCCTGTCCACTCACCAGAAATCATCTGGGGAACATAACGTTCTTGCAATTCTGGGCTTGCTGCAGTTAATAAGGCCTCGATAGCACCATCAGTCAACATAGGACATAAGGCAAAAGAGAGGCTTGCTGAGTGCACCATTTCAAAGCAAGCAGTAGCAATGAGTTTTGGCAAACCTTGACCACCAAACTCTACGGGATGCACAACGCCTTGCCAACCTGCAGCAGAAAATTGCCCAAAAGCTTCTTTAAAACCAGGGCTTGTTGTTACCACACCATCCTTTAACGAACTGGGATTTTGATCGCTGACCCAATTTAATGGTGCCACGACATCTTGATTAAATTTGGCGGATTCTTCCAAAATAGCGGGGGCTAAATCAACATCGGCACCAGCTTGAGCGTAAGTTGGATAGGAGACAACCTCAGATAGCCCCGCCAATTCGTTCATCACAAATAGCATATCTTTTACTGGGGCTACATATGGCATAAAACTCCAATCAATTCAAAAGCAGTAATTTAGATGAGCGTTACGAACAATTTAAGAAAGTAAATTCGTTAACTCAGGGACTGCAGTATTTAAATCAGCTACAAGGCCATAATCAGCAACACTAAAGATTGGCGCTTCTGGATCTTTATTGATTGCAACAATCACTTTAGAGTCCTTCATACCAGCCAAATGCTGAATCGCACCTGAGATGCCCACGGCAATGTAGAGCTGGGGAGCCACAATCTTGCCAGTCTGACCAACTTGATAGTCATTGGGTACATAACCAGCATCCACCGCTGCGCGAGATGCACCTAATGCAGCGCCAAGCTTATCTGCTAGAGGCACCACAAGCTCTTGATACTTCTCACCGGAACCTAAGCCTCGACCACCGGAAACAATAATCTTGGCAGCAGTCAACTCAGGACGATCAGACTTAGTCAGCTCACGCCCTACAAAAGATGATTTACCTGCACTTTCTACCGCAGCAACTTTTTCAATAACGGCGTTACCGCCAGCAGCAGCAACTGGATCAAAGCCAGTAGTACGCACGGTAATAACCTTGACAGTATCACCAGATTGAACAGTAGCCATTGCGTTGCCAGCATAAATAGGGCGCTCGAATGTATCTACTGAGACTACCTTAGTAATATCAGACAACTGAGCAACATCTAGCTTTGCAGCAACCCGCGGTAAAACATTCTTGCCATTTGCAGTTGCAGGAGCCAGGATGTGGCTGTAGTTGCTTGCAATCGAGAGGATCTGGGCAGCCAATGGTTCTGCCAATTGATCTGCCAAGCTTGGAGCGTCAACCTGAATGACCTTGCGAACCCCAGCAATTTGAGCCGCTGCAGCTACAGCTGCGTCGGAGCTATTACCAGCAACCAAAACATCGACTTCGGGATCGCATTGCAAAGCAGCAGCTACCGTATTGAGCGTCGCTGCCTTGAGGGAAAGATTGTTGTGTTCAGCAATAACCAGAGCAGCCATTTAAATTACCTTCGCTTCATTTTTGAGTTTTTCAACAAGGGCTGCCACATCAGCAACCATCACACCCGCCAAACGCTTAGCTGGCTCCTCTACTTTTAAAGTCTTCAGACGTGGAGTTATATCAACACCAAGCTCTTCTGGTTTGATGAGTTCTAAGGTTTTTTTCTTAGCCTTCATGATGTTGGGCAAAGTGACGTAGCGTGGTTCATTCAAACGTAAGTCTGTGGTGATAACCGCTGGCAAGCTAATGGAAACTGTCTCTAAGCCACCATCCACCTCGCGAGTCACGCTAGCTTTACCGTCAGCTACCACTACTTTGGAGGCAAAAGTAGCTTGTGGAATATCCATCAAACTAGCTAACATCTGACCAGTTTGATTACTATCGTCATCAATGGCTTGTTTACCCAGAATGATGATTTGCGCCTGCTCCTTTTCAGATAAGGCTTTGAGAATTTTGGCAACTGCCAATGGTTGTACCTCAGCATCAGTCTCTACAAGAATGCCGCGATCTGCACCAATTGCCAAAGCTGTGCGAAGCGTTTCTTGGCATTGTGTTGGGCCAGCAGAAACTACCACTACTTCCGTAGCAATACCCGCCTCCTTCATGCGCACTGCTTCTTCAACGGCAATTTCGTCAAATGGATTCATACTCATTTTGACATTAGCCAAATCTACGCCAGTACCATCGGATTTAACACGAATTTTGACGTTGTAATCAACGACACGCTTTACAGCAACTAAGATTTTCATTCTTGATTCTCTAGTATGTAGGTAATATTTCTATTTTATCCGCCCCACACCATATTGGGCTAAACATCGATGGCAGCGGCCGAGCCAGCTTGCTTACGCAATTCAAACTTCTGAATCTTGCCAGTCGAAGTCTTTGGTAGCTCACAAAATACAATCGCGCGTGGAACCTTAAATCCAGCAAGATGTTGTTTGCAATGGGCAATGATGTCCTCTGGTGTAGCCTTTG
This sequence comes from Burkholderiales bacterium, assembly GCA_041307885.1. Lineage (GTDB taxonomy): Bacteria > Pseudomonadota > Gammaproteobacteria > Burkholderiales > Burkholderiaceae > Polynucleobacter. Next base: position 14,853 of record JBFZCO010000025.1, read on the forward strand.
CTCCTGGCTTGATCTCCAAAAAGGCGCAAGGAGTCTCTCCCCATTTAGGGTGGGGTTTTGCAACTACTGCAGCGGCTAGCACTGCAGGGTGGCGATAGAGAACATCCTCAAGTTCTACCGAGGAAATATTTTCACCACCAGAAATAATGATGTCCTTGCTACGATCCTTCATCTTGATATAGCCATCAGAATTCATCACAGCCAAATCACCCGAATGAAACCAGCCACCCTCAAAAGCCTCTTCAGTAGCCTTCTCATTTTTAAGATAGCCCTTCATAGCAATATTGCCCTTAAACATAATCTCACCCATAGTCTCTCCATCAGCGGGAACGGGCACTAAGGTCTCTGGATTTAGTACGGCAATCGCCTGTTGCATGTGATAGCGAACTCCCTGACGAGCGTTCAAACGTGCTCTTTCGCTAATATCTACATCATTCCATTCATCCTGCTTGACGCACACCGCTGCAGGACCATAAACCTCAGTCAAGCCATAGACATGAGTCAAATCAAAACCCAACTTTTCCATACCTTCGATGATGGACGCAGGAGGTGCAGCGCCAGCGATTAAGCCCTTCACACCTACAGGGACACCCTCTTTTAATTCATCTGGTGCATTGACTAATAAGTTATGCACAATTGGAGCAGCGCAGTAGTGCGTTACGCCATGCTCTTTAATGGCAGCAAAGATATGTTGTGCATCAACACGACGTAAACAGATGTTAATCCCAGCACGCGCAGCTATCGTCCATGGAAAGCACCAACCATTGCAATGAAACATAGGCAAGGTCCACAGATACACTGGGTGCTTATTGATGTCCCAGTCCAAAATATTGGATACTGCGTTTATCGCAGCACCACGATGGTGATACACCACGCCTTTAGGGTTGCCAGTAGTGCCTGAGGTGTAGTTCAAGCAAATTGCTTGCCATTCATCAGCAGGCACCTGCCAAGCAAAGTTTGAATCACCTTCAGATAGAAGCTGCTCATAAGTCAGCTTGCCCAGCTTTTCTCCTGGAACATCAAACTCTTTTTCCTCAACATCGACTACTAAAAATTCACGACCACTTTCTTTCTTGGCAATCTCCAATGCTTTTTTCATGACACCAGAAAACTCAGGGTCAACCATCACCATCTTTGCTTCGCCATGATTCAACATAAACGCAATCGACTCAGGATCAAGGCGTGTGTTTAAAGCATTGAGGACCGCTCCGGCCATCGGAATACCAAAATGAGCCTCTACCATTGGTGGGGTATTAGGCAACATGACAGCAACCGTATCACCCAGACCAACTCCATGCTTTTGTAAAGCACTGGCTAGGCGCCGACAACGCTCATAAGTCTGGCCCCAACTTTGACGAAACTTTCCATGAACAATTGCTAGGCGATTTGGATAGACTTGTGCGGAGCGCTCTAAAAATAACAGAGGAGTAATAGGCGTAAAGTTTGCCGCATTACGTTCTAAGCCTTGTTCAAAAATATTGGCCATGTGTTCCTTGAATGTTGATTAAATATCAGCTAGCGCTTTGACATGCGCGACTACGCTGCGACCTAAGGCCGATAGGTTATAACCACCTTCGAGACAGCTCACAATACGACCTTGAGCAGACTGGTTGGCAACTTCTTTGAGTTTTTTTGTCATCCAAACATAGTCATCTTCAACTAAACCCATTTGTCCCAAATCATCCTCACGGTGTGCATCAAATCCAGCAGAGATGATGATGAGTTCTGGCTCAAATTCACGCAGTCGCGGCAACCATTGCTCCTCCACAATAGATCGCACTACATCTCCACGGGTAGTTGCAGGCAGCGGAACATTCACCATGTTCTGCGCCGCATCCAATCCACTATAGGGATAAAAAGGGTGCTGAAAGAAGCTACACATCAACACATTTGGATCATTAAAGAATGCTGCTTCAGTACCATTGCCATGATGGACATCAAAATCAATAATGGCCACACGTTTAATTCCGTACTCTTCCATTGCATAACGAGCAGCTACAGCAACATTATCAAAAACACAAAAGCCCATTGAGCGATTGGGTTCAGCATGGTGTCCCGGTGGGCGGACTGCACAAAAGACATTTTCCACCTCGCCCTTCATCACGGCATCCACACCAGCAATTGCTGCACCAGCGGCTCGCAAAGCGGCATTCCAAGTATGAGGGTTCATAATGGTGTCACCATCAAGCATAAAGTAGCCACTAGTTGGAGCTCGTTCCTTAACAAAAGCAATATGATCTGGACTATGAACCAATTCAAGCTGATCTTCAGTAGCCAAAGGTGCGTCTAGATGGCGCAAAAAACCATCAACACCACTTCTGATGAGTTGGTCATTAATCGCCTGTATACGTTCAGGGCACTCTGGATGATGACCACCCATTTCGTGTTTTAGAAAATCGGGGTGAGTTATGTATCCTGTTGTCATTACTTGAAATCCTCAATAGCGAAACTGTAATTTTTATACCTTACTAAATCCTCTGATCCCTCAAAAATCCATTCCCAAACCCATGAATTTCAGCGTCTCCAACTTCACTTCTATCTTACTAGCTGCTCTTGTACTCAGTGCCTGCTCTACAACACCAAAACCAGAAGTAAGTCCTAAAGAGCTTATCGTAAACCAGTCTGAGCTCCCGCCTAAGGAAGAGCGCTTAACCCAGAATCTAAGTCAATTACTAGCTCAAGTAGCTCAAACTCATGAAATCCCGCTGTCTACCCTTGAGCAGAGCTTTTCTGATGCCAAGGCGATTCCCAGCATCCGAAAATTGGTGCTACCCCCATCGACAACGTTTAAAAAGAATTGGGTGGTCTACCGTAAACGCTTTATCGAGCCCATTCGACTCAAGGCTGGAAAAACCTTTTGGGAACAAAACCAAGCCTATCTCAGCATGATTGAACAAGAATCTGGAGTTCCAGCCGAACTCATCGTGGCAATTATTGGCATTGAGACTATCTACGGGCGTCAAACAGGAAATTTTCGGGTAAAGGATGTCCTATTTACCCTTGGATTTAGCTATCCAGATACGCCGAATAAGGCCAGTCGCGAGCAGTTGTTTAAAGATCAGCTCAAGGATCTCATTCTTTTGTGCTGGAAAGAGGCTGGCGGTAAGCTTCCAGCAAAAAATACCAGTAAAGAATTCAACACCGTGCGCTTCAATGCCTGCCTAAACCAAAATAGCTCGTATGCAGGCGCCATTGGTCTACCCCAATTTATGCCCGGCAGCATTCTGAGCTTTGCTGTTGATGGAGATGGTGATGGCCGCGTCGACTTAAGGCAGAGCCCTAAAGACGCGATTGCTAGCGTTGCTAACTTTATGAGAAAACATGGCTGGCAACCAGGCATGCCTATTTACTTCCCGATTCCAGACACAGGTCTGAATGAAGCAAAACTACTTGCTGACGGCGAACCTCAACTCAAATTCACTGTACAAGAGCTCATTGATAAAGGAATATTGACAAAGGCTCAAGGTGATCTGCAGCAAGGTGGTGTTGCACCTCAGAGTAAAGCGCTGATTGTTGATCTTCCCTATCCCGACAATGATGGTAATGATCAAGTTCGTTACGTAGTTGGCTTAAATAACTTCCTCTCTATAGTTCAATACAACCGAAGTTATTTTTATGCGCAAAGCGTCGCGGAATTTGCGGAGGCATTAGGCTATAAGAACCAAAGTGTCGTTCCAATCACCTCAGAAAAAAGTACACCTAAGGAAAGTGCACCCAAGGAAATGAAGTCGAAAGATTCATCAAAATCAAAAAAGGTAAATCCCAAGAAGAAAACTAAGCCGACAAATTAAATACGCTATTGAACTTGCTTAGGCTGGGAATACACCGGTAGATAGATATCGATCGCCACGGTCACACACAATGAAAACAATGGTGGCATTGTCAACTTGGCGGGCCACTCTTAAAGCAACTACTAAAGCCCCACCAGCAGAAATGCCGCAGAATATTCCCTCTTCTGCAGCCATACGACGAGCCATTTCTTCAGCCTCAGCCTGGCTAACGTATTCGATTCGATCAACCCGATCACCCTGATAAATCTTTGGCAAGTATTCAGGGGCCCACTTTCTAATGCCAGGAATCTGTGAGCCTTCCTGTGGCTGAGCACCAATAATCTGAATTTCAGGATTCATCGACTTCAGAAAAGTAGATACACCGGTAATCGTGCCCGTTGTGCCCATCGCAGAAATAAAGTGAGTAACCTGCCCATCAGTATCACGCCAAATTTCAGGACCAGTTGTTTCAATGTGCGCGCGAGGATTGTCAGGATTAGCAAATTGATCGAGCAATCGTCCGCGCCCTTCTTTCTGCAGTTGAAGGGCGTAATCACGCGCAAACTCCATACCGCCAGACGTTGCTGTCAGAATCAGTTCGGCTCCATATGCAGCCATACTTTGTCTACGTTCAATACTTTGGTTCTCGGGCATTACCAAGATCATCTTGTAGCCCAGCATTGCAGCAGTCATCGCTAATGCGATACCAGTATTACCGCTAGTTGCCTCTATGAGGGTATCGCCTGGCTTAATTTCACCGCGCTCTTGGGCACGAAGAATCATTGATAGCGCGGGTCGATCCTTGACCGACCCCGCTGGATTATTACCCTCTAACTTTCCTAAGATCAGATTATTTTTAGAATCGTTTTCAGCTCCAGGAATACGCTGCAAACGAACCAAAGGCGTATTGCCTACGGTCTGTGAAATAGTTAAGTAAGAAGGTTTGCTCATAGGTTCATTTTAGCCATAAGCAGGCTTAGACATAAAAGGGTTTAATTTCGGCGATTTGACCCCGTACGATCCGCATGATTGCGAGAACCACCTTGACCGCGTGAACCACGCCCTCTAGAGCTGGCACCCTCTTTATTGGTACGGCCATTGGGTTCACGAAAAGAGCTGGGTGCCTCGATAGTTAAGCCGTTATCTACCATTTTCTCGACTGATTTCATACCAATGCCTCTTACCCGCTTCTGTAGATCATTCGCGTCCTGAAAATGACCGCCATCTAAACGTTCAGCAATAATCGTTTTTGCTTTTGATGGGCCAATCCCCTTGATACTTTCTAACTCAGACTGAGTGGCTGTATTGACATTAATAGGACTAGCAGCACTCAAACCCGAAACAGCAATGAATACTGAAAATACTAAAGACTTTAATAATTGATTCATTTAATCTCCATCCGTTAATAAAAAAATCCACCGACAAGAAACGCCAGTGGATCAATTCAACGAATGGGAATGCAGCTTGTTGACTGCTTTTAAACGCCTAGAGTGGACTTGCCAGAAAATCAGCATTCTCTGATAGCCAAGCAATATAACGGCTGACACCCTGCTCTACGTTGAGGAAGGACTCTGTATATCCGGCTGTACGCAGTTTAGTTAAATCTGCTTGGGTGAAGCACTGATATTTACCTTTGAGTGCATCTGGAAAGGGAATGTACTCAATCGCCTTTTCTTTAACTAATTCTTCTAAGCTAGCTGGGTTCGCATGATCGCTCTTGCGCATAGCATTAGCCACGGCATGCGCTACATCATTAAAGGGCTGTGCACGACCACTACCCAAATTAAAAATGCCACTAATTTCAGGATGGTCTAAAAAGTAGAGGTTGACCTTAACCACATCTTCCACCGAGACAAAATCACGACTTTGCTCACCGGGGCCATAACCGCCATACTCACCAAAGAGCTTTACCTTACCGCTCGCTTTATATTGATGGTATTGGTGAAAAGCTACGGAAGCCATACGACCTTTATGCGATTCGCGTGGACCATATACATTGAAATAACGAAACCCAACTACTTGAGCAGAATTTGCTTTTTCTGCAAATCGCTTGCGCATCACTTGGTCAAATAAAAACTTTGAGTAGCCATAAATGTTTAATGGTTTCTCATGCTCACGACTTTCAATAAAGATATCAGAACCACCATAGGTTGCTGCGGAAGAAGCGTACAACAATTGGACAGTTTGTGCGGTACAAATGTCTAACAAATCCATGGTGTAACGAAAATTATTGTTCATCATGAAGATGCCATCGGTCTCCATCGTATCGGAGCACGCCCCCTCATGAAAGACCGCTTTTACCCTCCCAAGACGGCCACTTCTAAAGGATTCTAGAAACTCATCTTTATCAAGATAGTCAATGATGTCCAAATCCGCTAAGTTGCGATATTTATCCGCAGGACGTAAATCATCTACAGCGATGATATTTTTCTCACCACGAGCATTGAGCGCCTGAACAATATTAGCGCCAATAAATCCAGCGGCACCAGTTACGATAATAGTCATTGCAATTCCTCAGAAGTAACAGTCGCTGTACCTAATTTACCCACAACGATACCGCCAGCCCGATTAGCCAAAGACATCGCTCTTTCGATCGGCCACCCAGATGCTAGCGCCACTGCTAGCGTACCAATTACCGTGTCGCCAGCGCCTGATACATCGAATACCTCACGTGCTTGTGCCTTAACATGACTAACACCCGCATCAGTAAATAAACTCATCCCCTCTTCAGAACGAGTCAGCAATAAGGCCTGCAGATCCAATGACTTTCTGAGCTCTTGTGCTCGACGCGTTAAATCATCCTCGCTATTCCATCTGCCAACGACTTGACGTAACTCACTACGATTTGGGGTTAGTACAGTAGCGCCACGATATTTTGCATAATCGTCGCCTTTGGGATCAACCAAGATCATTTTTTTCTGAGCACGCGCCTGCTCAATCATTAAAGAAACTTGACCTAACGCGCCCTTACCGTAATCTGAGAGGATCACAACATCGGCATCACCTACTAACTTTTCATAACGCTCTAACTTATGAGCGAGAGCAGACTCACTCGGCGTTTCTTCAAAATCCAAACGGATCAATTGTTGCTGTCTTGCAATTACACGTAACTTAACAGTTGTCGGCACCTTGCCATCAATTTCAAGTTGACTATCTACACCATTGGCTTTTAATAGCTCAGATACACGACGCCCAGGCTCATCATCACCAATAACCCCTAAGATAGTTGTTTTTGCTCCGAGAGCAGCAACGTTTCGAGCTACGTTTGCAGCGCCTCCCAAACGCTCATCAATCTTGCCTACCTGAACTACTGGAACAGGTGCTTCTGGAGAAATCCGACTGGTGTCACCAAACCAATAGCGATCCAGCATGACATCACCAACCACCAATAGGCGTGCTTTAGAAAATTGTTCTCGGTTAGCTTTTTCCACGATGTAACTAATCTCTCTAATCTTTCTAATCGATTCTATTTACGTGCTTTTAATTATGACGGCCAATAGCCTGATACTCAAATCCTAATTCTTGCATGGCCCCAGGTTCATATAGATTGCGGCCATCAAAGATAATTGGGTTCTTCAAATTGACCTTGAGTTGGTCAAAATCTGGACTGCGAAATGCCTTCCATTCAGTCACGATCACAAGCGCATCAGCCCCTTGGGTAGCCTTCATGGGATCATCAACTAAGCTCACCTGCTTGCGACCTTCTGGGTTACCTTGAAAGTCTAGATCAAGGCAGTGCTTAGCTTCTGGCATTGCTACAGGGTCATGTGCAAATACTTGGGCACCGCGTTTAACCAGTTCAGCAATAATCACCCGACTAGGGGCTTCACGCATATCGTCAGTATTGGGCTTAAAAGCAAGCCCCCACAAGGCAAACTTCTTGCCTGAGAGATCACTGCCAAAGCGCTTTTCTATCTTTTCTACCAAGATGTATTTTTGGACTTCATTGACTGCCTCTACAGCATCGAGGATTTTGAGTTCTCTGCCGTGCTCTTTAGCGGTTTTAGATAAGGCAGAAACATCTTTAGGAAAGCATGAGCCACCATAACCCGTACCAGAGTACAAAAAGCCGTAGCCAATACGGGAGTCTGAACCGATGCCTTGGCGTACCGCTTCAATATCAGCGCCAACCAGATCAGCAAGATTGGCCAACTCGTTCATAAAGGAGATTCGGGTCGCTAACATGGCATTAGCGGCATATTTGGTGAGCTCAGCACTTTTCACATCCATGTAATAGGTGCGCTCATGATGGCGATTAAAAGGCGCGTAGAGTTTACGCATCTGCTCTTTAGCGCGCAGACCAGCTGGCGTACTTTGCGTACCAATCACAATGCGATCAGGGCGCATAAAGTCTTCTACAGCAGCACCCTCTTTGAGGAACTCAGGATTAGATACGACTGAGCAGAGCTCGGGTGACAGCCCTCTTTTTTGTAACTCTTCGCTAATAGCGGCTTGCACCTTATCAGCAGTACCTACCGGCACAGTCGATTTATCCACAATGACCTTAGGTGTAGTCATATGCAGGCCAATGTTACGTGCTGCTGCCACTACATATTGCAAGTCTGCTGAACCATCTTCGTCAGGAGGGGTCCCTACTGCAATAAATTGAATCTCGCCATGGGCTACAGAAGCGGCAATATCGGTCGAGAACTGCAATCTACCAGCGGCGCGATTACGCTCGATCATCTCTTTGAGGCCAGGCTCATAGATGGGTACGCCACCAGAGTTGAGGATCTCAATCTTCTTGGGGTCAAGGTCTAAACAAAAGACATTATTACCCTGCTCCGCCAAACAAGCGCCAGTAACAAGGCCAACGTAACCGCTTCCGATGATGGTGACTTTCAAGATAACTCTACTTTCCTATTCATTTCAATATCGCCATTAAACATCTCTTTTTTGACGACTTCATTAATACACCTACATGGATGGGCCGCTAGATACGGCACCTTCACTACGCCTTGGAGAATACGCCTCCCAATGACTGCAGCCTGGACATTGCCAGTAGAAACGTCTTGCTCTAAATCCACAGTTGCCACAGGTATAACGGGCCAAGCTGGTAGTGCGTTGCTTTAATAAACTTAATGTCGCCTGTAAATCAGAAATTCTCTCAGGGGTTCCACTAGTCTCTGCTAGTGCCAGACGAGTTTGTGCAAGTTTAGATAAGGCGCTCAAACTAGGCGAATGTTGCATGACCTGCACTAGCATTACCTCAGTTGCTTTTGCACCGCGAATTTGCATCATATGCTTTTGAACGATATCCAGTAACTCACCAGAAGCTTGGGTTGCCAGTAAATCACACAGCGCACTCAAACCCTCATCCGCTTTATCTATAGCGGCGTGGGCTACCATCCAACGATCGCCCAATAGATGCATGTATGCAGGATGTGTCTTAGCCACAATACCCCATACCTCAATGGCTTTTTCAGGCATCTCAAGTGCCATGAAATAGTCGCCCTGCAAAATCAAAGCACGTGCATGATTAGGCACTGCTTTCAAGGCTAGCGCAACAGACTCTTCCACAGCGGGAAGATGATTCTGACGCAGTGCCTCTTGACCTAATTCACAATGAAATTGCGCAATCTCAGTATGGTGAGATTTGCCTTGCAAGTCCTCTAATTCACTTGCAGCAATAATTGCTTTTTGCCAGTCACGCTCAATCTGATACATCTCTAGCAGACTCTCTTTTGCTGGAGCAGCAAACTTACCATTTCCAACTCGATTTAATGAAGCCTCAGCGCGATCTAATAATCCAGCACGAAGAAAATCTCGTCCTAATTCATAAGCAGCATGATCACGATCGCGCGACTTTAAATCGTCACGATCGGCGAGATGTTGGTGAACCCTAATTGCCCGCTCAGTTTCACCACGACGACGAAACAAACTACCTAATGCAAAATGTAATTCAATCGTTTCAGGATCGAGCTGGGCAATCTTGACCAATGTTTCGATCGCTTGATCCGGCTGCTCATTGAGCAACAGACTAAGACCTTTAAATGTAGAGCGCTGTTGACGCATTCTCTCGCGCTCATCCATCCGATTCTCAAGACGCAAATCCCAACGCGAAGCTAGCCAGCCTATGCCAAACATGACAGGCAACAAAAGCAGCCAAGAGGTTTCAATCTGAATCATGCTGGACAGAACTTAAATAAAAAAATGGCCCGAATGGACCACTGGGTACGCACTATGAGGTTAGGCACCAGAACCCTCTTTAGGGCTCGCTTGCTTTAATGGCTTGTAATCAACACGCTCACGCAATTCTTTGCCGGGCTTAAAGTGTGGCACTCTTTTTTCTGGGATCAATACTTTCTCACCAGATTTTGGATTGCGACCAGAACGCGCAGGACGATGGTGCAATACAAAACTGCCAACGCCTCTTAACTCAATGCGCTTACCTTCAGCTAATGCATGAGTCATGGTGTCGAGCAACGTTTTGACTGCCAACTCAACATCCCTAGGGAGTAGCTGAGGAAATTGCTCCGCCAAACTCTCTACTAGCTCTGAGCGAGTAATTGCTGGTTGATCTTGATCTGACATGATCTATCAATAAAAAACCGCCGCTCTCCATCAGGAAAGCGGCGATGTTGATTTAGCCTTGATTGTCCAACTTTGCTTTCAACAAAGCACCCAAGTTGGTTGTGCCAGACTGGGCATCACCTTGGAGCTTGCTAATAGCATCTTGTTGATCAGAGCTGTCTTTGGCTTTAATTGAAAGATTAATCACTCGTGACTTACGATCAATATTAATAATCATCGCAGTAACAGTGTCACCTTCTTTTAAAACATTGCGTGCATCTTCAACGCGATCTGTTGAGATCTCAGAAGCGCGTAAATAAGCTTCAACCTCATCAGCCAAGTGAATGGTTGCACCCTTAGCATCAACTTCTTTCACAGTGCCAGTGACTAGACTACCTTTGTCACTTACCGATGTGTAGTTGTTAAATGGATCACCAGACAATTGCTTGATACCAAGAGAGATACGCTCTTTCTCAACATCAATAGCCAACACAGTTGCTTCAACTTCGTCGCCTTTTTTGTATTTCTTAACAGCTTCTTCGCCTGGCTCATTCCATGAGAGGTCTGAAAGGTGAACTAAACCGTCTATACCACCAGGCAAGCCAATGAACACACCAAAGTCAGTAATAGACTTGATCGCACCAGTTAACTTATCGCCCTTTTGTTGGCCACGTGAGAACTCTTCCCATGGATTCGCTTTGCACTGCTTGATACCCAAGCTAATACGGCGCTTGTCTTCATCAATATCGAGAACCATCACTTCAACTTCGGTTCCCAATGCAGTAGCCTTACTTGGAGCAACGTTCTTATTGGTCCAATCCATTTCAGAAACGTGTACCAAGCCTTCGATACCGCTCTCGATTTCTACGAATGCGCCGTAATCAGTCAGATTAGTGACCTTACCAAACAAACGGGTGTTTGGTGGGTAACGACGTGCGATACCAACCCATGGGTCATCACCAAGTTGCTTCACACCAAGTGAAACACGGTTCTTCTCTTGATCGAACTTCAAAATCTTCGCTGTTACTTCTTGACCAACTGTCAACATCTCGCTTGGGTGACGAACACGACGCCATGCCAGATCCGTAATGTGCAAGAGGCCATCGATACCACCGAGGTCTACGAATGCGCCGTAATCAGTGATGTTCTTAACGAGGCCAGTAACAACAGCGCCTTCTTTCAAGTTGGACATCAACTTAGCACGTTCTTCACCTTGGCTAGCTTCAACAACTGCACGACGTGACAACACTACGTTGTTACGCTTACGGTCAAGCTTGATAACCTTGAACTCCATCGTCTTACCTTCGTAAGGGCTGGTGTCTTTGATTGGGCGTGTATCAACGAGTGATCCAGGCAAGAATGCACGGATACCGTTAACCATTACAGTCAAGCCGCCCTTAACCTTACCAGTAACAGTACCGGTAACGATCTCAGCTTGCTCGAGTGCTTTTTCAAGGTTCATCCATGATGCCAAGCGTTTTGCTTTATCACGGGAAAGGATGGTGTCGCCATAGCCGTTCTCAAGAGCGTCAATAGCAACAGAAACGAAATCGCCAGGAGCTACTTCAATCTCGCCTGCGTCGTTATGGAATTCTTCAACAGGAATAAACGCTTCAGACTTTAAGCCAGCGTTAACAACGACGAAGTTATGGTCGATGCGAAGGACTTCAGCCGAAATAACTTGGCCGGTCTTCATATTCGATCGGGTTAATGATTCTTCAAATAGTTCTGCAAATGATTCAGACATGTATATTCACTTTGTGCCGCCAGAAGGCCCGACGGGTTAGGTTAAAAAAGCCCCAAGAAACACGCTCAATTAGAAAATCGCGTTGTAGAGTTTCCCAAGACACCAAAACTACAGCTTTACTACTTACTTCCACCTCTAGCGACTTCAGAAATTTTGGATTGATACCAATCTAAAACTGTCTTAACCGCTTGATCTATCGATAATTCTGATGTTTCAAGCACTTTGGCGCCATCTGCCACTAACAAAGGCGCAGCACCTCGACTGCTGTCTCTGGCATCACGCTCCTGCAAATCATGCAGCAAGTCGTCTAGTTTAGCAGAAATTCCCTTAGCTATCAATTGCTTATACCGACGTTCTGCCCTTGCTTGCGCTGTTGCCGTCAAGAAAACCTTCAAAACCGCATCTGGGAATATGACACTCGCCATATCTCTGCCATCCGCCACTAAGCCAGGAGCGATTCGAAAACCATGCTGAACACCCACCAAAGCCTG
>JBFZCO010000026.1:0-2770 GCA_041307885.1 Burkholderiales bacterium
GAGCGCCGACATCAGCAACAATCGCTTTTTTGTCTTGTACATTCAAAGGCACGGTTTAACTCCTAAAAAACCAACTGTTCCCAGTTGGGGTTACACACCAGCGTCTGATCATTTGTCACAAAAGTTCTTGTGAAATCTTTTCAGGGTCGCCATCTGCGCTGGCCATCACTCTCGTAACGATTAAGAATTAGTTCTGAGCAAGCAAATAATTCACCAACGGTCTTTGATGTTCGACTCTCACTCAAAGAGCGGGAGTCGACCCAAAGTTCTTTTTGCTACAGGCTAATTACTGAGCAGCCTGTATCGATGCTTGGTCTACACGTACGCCTGCACCCATAGTGCTGCTTACGGCAACCTTCTTTAAATAAATACCCTTGGATGCAGGTGGCTTAGCTTTGTTCAAAGCCTCCAGCAATGCGAGTAAGTTGGACTTCAATGCAGCTGGCTCGAATGAACGACGGCCAATGCTTGCATGCACGATACCGGCTTTGTCTACACGGAATTGCACTTGACCCGCTTTTGCATTCTTCACTGCAGTTGCAACGTCAGGAGTCACAGTTCCCACTTTTGGATTTGGCATCAAACCACGTGGGCCCAATACTTGACCTAAAGTACCAACGATCTTCATTGTGTCTGGGGATGCGATCAAAATATCGAAATCGATTTTGCCGCCTTTAATTTGGTCAGCGAGGTCTTCCATGCCAACGATCTCTGCACCAGCAGCTTTAGCTTGTTCAGCCTTTTCGCCTTGCGCAAATACCGCTACACGAACATGCTTACCTGTACCGGCTGGGAGCACAACTGCGCCACGCACAACTTGGTCAGATTTTTTAGCATCAATACCCAACTGAACTGCAACGTCGATAGACTCATCGAACTTGGCAGTTGCACATTCTTTAACTAGGTTCAATGCATCTTCCAATGCATAAAACTTATTGCGATCAACTTTAGATTCGATCGCTTTTAAACGCTTAGATAACTTAGTCATGATTAGAGACCTTCCACTGTGATGCCCATTGAACGGGCGCTACCAGCGATTGTTCTTACAGCAGCATCCATATCAGCAGCTGTCAAATCTGGCATTTTTGCTTTAGCAATTTCTTCTGCTTGAGTACGTGTAATTTTTCCTACCTTATCGGTATGGGGACGTGGTGATCCTTTTTCGATCTTGGCAGCCTTCTTAATCATGATGGTTGCTGGAGGAGTCTTCATGATGAATGTGAAGCTCTTATCAGCAAACGCTGTAATCACGACTGGAATTGGTAGGCCAGGTTCCATGCTCTGAGTTTGAGCATTAAACGCCTTACAAAATTCCATAATATTGAGACCGCGTTGACCCAGTGCTGGACCTACGGGTGGTGATGGATTTGCTTTACCTGCAGGAATCTGCAGCTTAATAAAGCCAATGATCTTCTTTGCCATTAATTGCTCCTAAAAGCGCGCCTGACCTCATTAGGAAAGACCGCTGTTGAGTAAACGCTTTGCTAGTTTTTGGCTTTCTAGCTCCGCTCCTCGGTTAATTACAAAAACTAAATAACCATCCAATACTTCAAACTACTGCACTGTAAAACAGGAATAAGTCCTTGTTTTTACATTTTTTCTACTTGGCCGAACTCCAGCTCAACTGGGGTACCGCGGCCAAAAATTGTAACAGAAACGCGCAATCTTGACTTCTCATAATTGACTTCTTCGATATTTCCATTGAAGTCAACAAATGGGCCCTCTTTAACACGCACAATCTCGCCCACCTCAAACAGCGTCTTAGGCTTAGGTTTATCAACCCCAGCTTGCATTTGGTCCATGATTTTTGCGACTTCTGCTGTAGAAATGGGGCTTGGGCGGTTTCTGACTCCACCTACGAAACCAGTCACTTTTGGCGTATTTTTCACCAAATGCCAGCTTTCATCCGTCATTTCCATCTCAATGAGTACATATCCCGGGAAAAAACGGCGCTCAGATACCGATTTAGTGCCAGATTTGATCTCAACCACCTCTTCGGAGGGAACTAAAATACGGCCAAATTTGTCGGCCATACCAGAGCGAGCAATGCGCTCTTCTAAGCCACGCTTAACACTTTTTTCCATCCCTGAATAAGCGTGAATAACATACCAACGCATATTGCCAAGGGCTTGTGGATTTGAGGCCAATTCAGAATCAGTCATTTTTCTTACTCACTTCCAGCCTAAAAAGACTGAAAAAACTAGCCATTCAATTAATTTGTCTGCAAACCATAAAAACAAAGACATGATTACGACAAAGCCAAATACGACTAGAGTCATTTGGGTGGTCTCTTTGCGAGTCGGCCAAACAACCTTTTTTACTTCATACCAAGAATCTTTAGCGTAGGCGATAAAGCGACGCCCATCTGGTGAAATCGCCACAATCAAAACTGCAGCTACTATGCCACCAAACAAAACTGCCAATCTTACCAACATAGATTGATCAGCCAGCGTGTAGTAGAGCACTAACGCTGCAACGACAATTAAGGCAGCGAGGATGGTTACCCAGCTGCTTTTTTCTTCAGATTGACTTGCTGTTTGTTGAGACATATTACCTTTAGTTCAAATCGTGGCAGGGGCGGAGGGCATCGAACCCCCAACCTTTGGTTTTGGAGACCAACGCTCTGCCAATTGAGCTACACCCCTTTATTAAAACTACTTAAGCCAAAATCTTTGCAACCACACCGGCGCCAACAGTACGGCCACCTTCACGGATTGCAAAACGTAAACCTTCTTCCATCGCGATTGGTGCGATGAGTTTGACGGTAATT
>JBFZCO010000027.1:0-13042 GCA_041307885.1 Burkholderiales bacterium
AAAAAAATAAAGAGGGAAGATTTCATCAAAACTGGATAGATGAAGTAAAAAACAATCGATTGGTGCCCGAGGCCGGAATCGAACCGGCACGACTTTTTTGAGTCGGCAGATTTTAAATCTGCTGTGTCTACCGATTTCACCACTCGGGCTTGCGCGTCTAAAGACAACGTGCTAAATAAATCAAGACAAGCAAAATTTTAGCATGCGCAGCATATGGGGGGTCAGAAGTCCAATGCCAATAAGCTTCATCTTGAGCCAAGGCAAACCAACTAAACTAATACCATGAAAATTCCTGCCCTCCTATCAGGCACCAAATCCCTTCTTAAGGGAGCGCTATGGATCGGGATGGCCATACTCTTGCTGAGCTTTATCGCTGGGATGACCTACTTACTGTCAGCACACACCAATCCAAGTGGTAAGCGCACCATCAAGAGTCTGGGTGACTCAGTGGTGATTCAGTTTGATGCGAGTGATATTCCCCATATTCAAGCTAAAACTTCAGCAGATGCACTTTTTGCATTGGGCTACTTACACGCTAGCGAGCGCTCCTGGCAAATGGAAATTAATCGGCGCTTAGCTAGTGGACGACTCTCTGAAATCATCGGTAAAGAAACCCTTGCAATCGATCGGTTCATACGCACCCTCGGTATCAAGCATGCTGCTGAAAAACAGTTTGATCAGTACCCCATTGCTACCAAACGATTATTGCAATCGTATGCTGATGGTGTAAATGCTGGTAATGCGCATTTAGGATGGGCTTTGCCTGTCGAATATTTTTTAACGGGTTCCAAACCTGGACATTGGTCTCCTAGTGATAGCGTAGCGTGGATGCTCATGATGGCCTTAGATCTTGGTGGCAACTGGCAAAAGGAATTACAACGACTCGAGTTATCTCAATTTCTATCCACTAAGCAGGTATGGGAGGTGATGCCACCTTACTCTCCAGGCGAGCCTGTAAGTAATGTTGATTTTGCAAAAATGTATCGCGATATTCAAGTCTTTAATCCCAATCCATTGATGCGCGATCAAAAATCCAAAAAATTACCCGCTACTGAGCTAGCTCTGGACATGCTACCTGGCGGTAAAGATGGGATTGGCTCTAATAATTGGGCACTGAATGGCAAGTTAACTGTCTCGGGAAAGCCTCTGCTGGCTAATGATCCCCACCTTGGCTTATCTGCCCCTGCGATCTGGTACTTTGCACACCTCGATGCCCCTGGTCTGAATGTCATTGGGGCAACTCTACCCGGAATCCCGGGAGTGGTATTAGGTAGAACTGAAAAATTTGCTTGGAGTTTTACCAACACAGGGCCTGACGTACAAGATCTTTACATTGAACAGCTTGATCCTCAAAATCCAGGAAGCTACCGAACTCCAGAAGGGTTCAACCAATTCAAAGTTCGTCAAGAAATCATTGATATAAAAGGTCAAGATCCTGTCCGATTTTTGGTGAAGGAAACACGCCACGGACCGATTATCTCTGAGGCATATGCCCGCGCAAAACGCGCGATTGATACCGATCGATTTGCCCTGGCCCTACGCTGGACTGCACTGGATGTAGAAAATCAATCCATTGCTGGCTTATTGGAAATGAATCACGCCAAAGATTTAGATAGCTTTAAAAAGGCATTACGCAAAAACTATGCGCCCATGCAAAACGTCGTCATGGCCGATGTGGATGGGAATATTTCCCTTCAGGCAGCGGGAGTTGCTCCTAAACGGCTGTTACACCAGGGTCTTTATGGGGTGGCTCCTGCACTTGGCTGGGAAAAACAGTATGACTGGACTGGCTACATCCCATTTGACCAACTTCCTCATAGCTCCAATCCTGAAAGCCATTGGATTGCAACTGCCAACCAGAAGATCATCTCTAACAATGATCCTAACCCCTTAACAGGAGATTGGGATTTACCAACCCGCTATGACCGCATCGTTGAGCTCATCAAGAGTAAGCCAGTCCATGACCTATCTTCAATGAAAGTGATGCAGGCAGATACTGTATCTTTAGGCGCGACTCCATTACTTGGTCTTTTTAAGGCTACTCAATCTACGCATCCATTAGCTCAGCAAGCATTTAGTCTGAGCAAGAATTTTGATGGGGATATGAAAGTCGATAGCGTTGGCGCTCTGATTTTTAATGCATGGGCCGATCAACTGACTCGCCAACTTTTCTCACGCTTGAGTTATTTATTTACTGAGAATTACGGTACGCGTCACTTTAGACAAGCCCTCATACTGCAATTAGAGAACCCCAATAGCCCATGGTGTGATGATCCAAAAACTGGAAAGACTGAGTCCTGCACAGAAGCATCGAATATGGCTTTTGATAAGGCCCTAGACCAATTAGAGCAACAATTTGGCAGCAATCCCAAGGATTGGACTTGGGGTTCTGCCCATATCGCCGTTTCTGAACATCGCCCTCTGAGCAAAGTACCGCTCTTGGGAAGCGTCTTTAATCTGAGCCAACCTTTTCCGGGTGACAGCTTTAGCATCAACGTCGGTCGCTTGGAGCTCCTTAGGGCAGATAACCCATTTGAAACCAAGCAAGCCCCAAGCTTAAGAACTATCTATGACCTCTCAGACCTAGAGCAATCTTTGTTTATTTATCAATCTGGTCAATCTGGCTGGGTACAAAACAAGCTTTATAGAAATATGAGTCCACTATGGGCCAAAAGTGAATACCTCCCTCTAAAAATGAAACCGGAGAAGGTAAACCGGCAACTTGAACTCAATATGCAGTCAAAATAAGCAGAGCGGTTTAAAATAGAACAATGGAGTCTAATCGACTTCAACCCGATCAATTACTACGCTAAATGATATGAAAAAAATTTACTCTCTCGCCCTAATCACTTCACTGTGCATACTGCCGATGTCAAACAGTTTTGCTGCCTGGAAGGAATTGGGATCAAATGAATTAATGGTAGTTTATGTAGATCTCGATACGATCAGTACTGATGGCGAAAAAGCCCAAATTCTATCGATGCTCGACTTCAAAAGAGCGGGTAAGAATCCAAAAACCAATGATCCCGTTGGATCGATTATTGGCCTAAATGAATTTAACTGTCCTGAAGTTAGCTATCGCCCGATTGAATATAAAGAGTTTTCTGCTGGCAGGGGTACCGGCAAGCTAGTCTCAGAAAATAAAACTCCAGATAGCAAATTTGAACCTGTTTTAAATGAATCTTGGGCTGCCGGCGTTTTCAATGTTGTCTGTCAGCGCAAATAATCTATTTGCTTCATGAGTACTAGTAGCAGATCACAACCTTTGGTTTGGTCTGCTTTTTTATTCCATTTATTTTGCATCCTCATTAGCATCTTTACTCTGCTTACAGTATCTGGTTGTGCAGCCCCGATAGTAGCAATTGGTGGCACCCTGGGCAGTACCTCTACTGCTGCCGCTAGCTCTGCGGGAACTATTGCAGTATCTGCTGCCGTTGCAAATCCCAGTACAGCCGCTAGCGCCGTATCTACCGTGACAACTGGTAAATCCCCTTTAGAGCATGCTGCATCAGCTGCTACCAAGCAGGATTGCAATTTTTTAAATGCCTTTGGGTCTAAGCCAATTTGTAGTGATGTACGATTTCCTCAAATAAAGGATATGAGCGAGCCCTATCTTGGTCCAGCTGACCTAAATGCTCCCTTAAAACAAAATTAAGGATATTGGCTTTTTAATAATTGTGAGCCCTAATACCCAAGCAGTCTAAAATTGAATCAAGCAATTTTTCCTACTCCTTATTAAGCAATGACTACTGAAAACTACTACCTCACTCTGACCTGCCCTAATCGTCCCGGTATTGTTGCTGCGGTTTCTACCTATATTTTTGAACTAGGTGGTGATATCGAAGAAGCTCAACAGTTTGATGACAAAGCATCCAAACGTTTTTTTATGCGCGTGAGCTTTAGCTGCGCTGCTGATACCCAAGCCCTTCGAAACGGTTTTGTTGAAATTGCTAAGCGTTTCGATCTGACTTGGAATTTGCGTGCCGTTAAAGATTTAAAACGCGTATTAATCATGGCATCTAAGTTAGATCACTGCCTAGTAGATCTCCTCTATCGTTGGCGCATTGGTGAACTGCCGATGATTGTTTGTGGAATTGTCTCCAATCATCCACGTGAGGTTTATGCGAGCATTGATTTTGCAGGTATTCCGTTTCATCACTTACCAGTCACGCCAGATACCAAGGCTAACCAAGAAGCAAGGTTGTTAGAAATCATCGCTGACTCTAAAGTGGATATGGTTATCTTAGCGCGTTATATGCAAATCCTTTCAGATAATTTATCTACTCAGTTATCTGGACGCTGCATCAATGTCCATCACTCCTTCTTGCCAAGCTTTAAAGGTGCTAAGCCTTACCATCAGGCTCATGCTCGTGGTATTAAATTGATTGGCGCGACAGCCCACTTTGTCACGAGTGATCTAGATGAGGGTCCGATTATTGAGCAGGATGTTACACGCGTCACTCATGGCGATACGCCAGATGATCTTGTGCGTAAGGGTCGTGATCTTGAGCGCACCGTTCTCTCTCGGGCACTACGCTACTATCTACATGATCGCGTGCTGATTAATGGCGCTACTTCCGTAGTCTTTTCAGACTAAGGCCGAACTCCGGGAGCCTCTAAAGGCATTCCTTTGGCCCGCCACATCAGATAAAGCTCTAACTGAGCCATTTCAGCAGACCCATAATCAAATTGCTTCGCTCTGACACCGCTCATGCAATTGCGTAATCGCCTTTGTAAAGATCCCATCGTTTGCCATTCAATTCGATAAATTGGATATGCAGTGGGGTGCCCTTGCGGAATGAGGCTACCACCTAGTTTCAAACCAGCGCGCTCTTGATGACATTGAGCACAAGACAAATTAAGTTGGCCCATTCTTTCATTAAAGTAATCTCGACCCTGCTTTAGATCTTTACTGTTTTGTGGCGTCTCTTGAACAGCGATAGGCATACCCTTAGATTGCATGGCAATAAAAGTAGTTAGCGCAAGCAGCTCTTTACTTTCATATGCTAAAGAGCTTGCACCTTGTCTTGATGAACGGCAGTGATTAATCTGACCCTCTAGAGTCCGTAATTGCCCCTTGATTATTTTGGGATAGTGAGTAGCAACTCCCGTCATACTCTTTCCAGAATCACCATGACAAGAAGCGCAAGCAGTATTTTTCTCACCGAGCTTTTCTTTCCAAAGACTATGACCATCCAATGCCCAAAACATCGCGGGATTTAGGTTGGGATCATCTTGCATAGCCCGATTCTCGGCCGTCATCAATTGATAACTAGACTGCCGATCATCTTTTTTAAGCTCTGCAGCGAATACTCCTGGCACCGCAATCAGCATAAGCAATAGAGTAAACAGGTGTTTCACGTGACAGTGATTTTGACTTGATTTACAGCTTCATACCCACCATCACCCACCCACCTGCACTCTATTGTTCCTGATGCCACGGCAATTGTCGTAAAGATGATCAACGGATTGGCACCAACACCTGGATAGAAGTCCGCCCTAAATACCTCGACATCGTTATAGCGACAGGTAAATAATTGCAAAATATCTCGGGGAATCCGTTTGCCATCTTCAGTGTAACGAAAGCCTGATTCCATATCATGCTGCGCAATTGCCCGAATCTCAATAATCGAGTCCTTCTTCGCTTGTGCTGGGGCAGTAACATTAGTGCGAGAGGTTTTACTCATATCATCTCCGTGCACGCAGACAAGGTTACTAAGGTATCGGCATGCCCCTTCCAGAAACTGCCGTCGCTCATTTGAGCAATTGCCCAAACGCGCTGGGAATCAGCCAGCCTAACACGCGTAGTCAACTCTGCGCGACCAGAGCGAGGCGTGAAATAGGCCGTGAACATATTAGGCATAGGATTCTCTTCAGAAATCACATGGACTGCTTTGACATAGTCATTTGCAGTCATCGGACTTTCGATCGAAACTTGAAGAACCACGAGATTGCCACTCTCCACTAGCGGAGGAATGATTAATTTGACTCGACCATCTTTAGCTGTACTTGATCCAACTATTTTGGCAATAAGCTCCATAGCCTCAGGTTTTTTAGCAACTGCCGAAAATGGTATAAGTGCACTTGAGTAACCCAAAACACCGAGCGCAGACAGATATAGCCTTCGAGTGAGATTAGGAGCGATAGAATTGCTATTGAATAAACTCATATTGTGATTCCATTTTTCACTGAACAGACTTTGGCTTTAGGGCAATCAGAAAAGCTACGACATCTTCAATTTCTTGTGCACTCAAGATAGGTTGACCAACAAACTTCGGAGCAACTCGCTGCAATCCTTCCTTGCGGAAATAGGACGGCATGATGGTGCCAGGATTGAAACGACTAGGGTCGACCATTCTGGCTCGCAATTGACCTTCACTTAAGTTAGCCACGCTAGCACTGAGCTCTGGCGCCAAATTTCCCTGAAAGCGCTCCTCTGGAAAGGGACCACTATGGCACAGTAGGCATAAGCCAGTTTGACGACTAACAACAATTGCCCTTCCTTTATCTGCA
This sequence comes from Burkholderiales bacterium, assembly GCA_041307885.1. GTDB lineage: Bacteria > Pseudomonadota > Gammaproteobacteria > Burkholderiales > Burkholderiaceae > Polynucleobacter. The sequence continues at coordinate 6,514 of JBFZCO010000027.1, forward strand.
TTACCTTCAGAAAAAGTAAGGGGACTCACTATGGAATCCCCTACCCAGGTTTGTGCCTGCACTGGATGGGACAGGGTTAATGAGCAGACACCTAACAATACAGCTACTAGTGCACCCCTCATTACCCCTCACCCAATTCCATAAAAGCCTGTCTACACTAACTTAATGCCACTATTTTTCAATGGCACGGTACGCAAACGTTTTCCAGTGGCACGGTAAATAGCGTTAAGCACTGCTGGCGCTGCCACTGCAATAGTTGGCTCACCAACACCACCCCAATCCTTGCCGCCACCTTGAATGATGATAGTTTCCACTTTAGGCATTTGTGACAGACGAATGGAGTTGAAGGTATCGAAGTTCTTCTGAACTACAGCACCCTTCTCAATAGTGATCTCTTCTTCAAATAAAGCGGAAAGACCATAAACAAAGGAACCTGACACCTGACGGGCTACTTGAGCTGGATTCACAACATAACCTGGATCTGTAGCAGCTACGATGCGATGAATTTTCACCTCATTACCATTGGTTACCGATAGCTCACACGCTGCAGCTACATAGCTTCCAAAGGAACGCATCTGAGCAATACCACGGAATACCCCAGGCTTAGCGGGCTTAGTCCAATCAATACCATCAGCCACTGCATTTAAAACCGCTATTGCACGAGGGTATTTCTCCATGTGTTTACGACGGAATTCAACTGCGTCAACTCCCGTTGCCTCAGCCATTTCATCCATAAATGTTTCTAAGAAGATCGCATTTTGATTCACGTTCACGCCACGCCAAAATCCTGGCGGTACATGCGTGTTTCTCATCGCATGATCGACCATCAAATTCGGGAAGCTATAAGTCATACCATGCTCACCCGCAGCATCCAAGCCTTGGAAAACAACTGGGTCTTTACCCTTATTAGCGGCTAATACTGCAGGACGGACTACTGCCAAAATAGATTGGCCTGATAAGCGCATATCTAAGCCAGTAACATTATTTTTGTCATCAATGGCTGCAGTCATTTTGCACATCATGACGGGGTGATATTTGCCCTGAGTCATATCTTCTGGGCGCGACCAAATCAATTTGATTGGTGTGCCTGGCATTTGCTTAGCGATATTGACTGCTTGTGTTGTGTAGTCCTGAAACGCGCCTCGACGACCAAAGCCACCACCAAGGTTTACCTTATAGACATTACATTTTTCAGCTGGCAATCCCGAAGCAGCAATAACAGCAGCTAAGGAAGCTTCACCGTCTTGCGTTGGAACCCATGCTTCACATAAATCTGGCGTCCATTTTGCAGTCGCTGTTTGTGGCTCTAAGGTAGCGTGATTTAAAAATGGATAGAAGTAAGTTGCCTCGATTTTTTTAGAAGCCTTAGAGATTGCCTCCTTAGCGTCTCCATTGGAATTACCAATAAATGTATCTCTTGCGGTTAAACCCTCTTCCAACATTTTCTTAATAGAAGCGCTCGATACATTTTCGTTAGCGCCGTTGTCCCAAACGACATTCACAGCATCCATACCCGTCTTTGCTTGCCAGTAGGTATCGGCAATAACAGCTACTGAGGAGTCATTGACTTGAATTACTTTTTTCACGCCCTTGATGCCGGAGGCTTTTGTAGCATCGTAACTCTTGACCTTGCCGCCAAATACTGGAGATTGTTGAATAGTTGCAACTAACATGCCAGGCATCTTCAAATCAATAGCGTAGATCTGCTTACCAGTGACTTTGTCGGCGGTACCATCGATACGGTTTACGGACTTACCAATCAAGGTCCAATCTTTAGGATCCTTTAAAGGGATATCTTTGGGCACTTCTAACTGTGAGGCTGCTACCGATACCTTACCAAAAGAAGTTTTACGTCCAGATGGTGTGTGGGTAATGATGCTGTCTTTAGCGACGCATTCAGAGGCGGGGACATTCCATTGGTTAGCCGCTGCTTGAACTAACATCATGCGTGCTGCCGCACCGCCCTTGCGAACATATTGCTCAGAAGTACGAATTCCGCGACTACCACCAGTAGAGTAACTTCCCCATACCTGCTTACGCTTGAGGCTCTCTGCTGGCGAAGGATAGTCGTAAGACACTTTATTCCAGTCGCATTGCAGCTCTTCTGCAACCATCTGCGCTAGACCGGTAATAGTTCCTTGACCCATCTCTGAGCGAACAATCCGGACAACAATGTCATCGTTGGGTTTGACCACTACCCAAACTCCAATTTCAGGAGTTGCTAGAGGCGTCATGGAAGTGGTACCAGTACCCATTGCCGCATTTGCTGGTGAGATCAAAGAAAAATCAAAGCCAATTGCTAAGCCTGTAGCGATAGCGCTAGAGCCAATAATAAAGTGGCGGCGTGAAGTATTTGTAGTTGTCATGGTCGTCTCTCCTTATGCCTTGCTTACTGCATGAATCGCATTACGCACTTCTTGGAAAGTTCCACAACGACAGATATTCGTTACAGCGGCATCAATTTGTGCATCAGTTGGCTTTGGTGTATTGCGCAATAAGGCAGTCGTTGCCATCACCATGCCAGATTGACAATAGCCACACTGGGGAACTTGATTATCAACCCAGGCCTTTTGTACTTTTGAAAGTTGACCGTTTTTCTCTAAACTTTCAATGGTTTCAATCTTCTTGCCCTCTGCAGCACTTACTGGAATTGTGCAGCTTCGAATCGCCTCCCCATCAAACAACACAGTGCAGGCACCACATTGACCAATTCCGCAGCCATATTTCGTACCTGTCAAACCAACGTGATCACGTATAACCCACAGCAATGGGGTTTGAGGATCTACATCGACCTTATATTTTTTTCCGTTGACATTAAGATTCGCCATAAGCACTTTCTGAGTTATTTTTAATATGGGGACTTGATTAAAAAATAAAGCCCTTGCTTTTGCAGGTCCATATTAACCAATAAATCATTTATTGGTTTGCAACATACATTGCGGGCAAGTAAGATCAGAACATGATCTCCGGTTTAGTCCAAATTCTGTTTTTTCAAAGCCTTGGTGAGCTTATTTCTAAGTTCATCCTGCCAACCTTGCCTGGCCCAGTAATCGGTTTGGTGCTTTTGATTGCTTGGCTTGTAATACGAAAAGGTATCAACTCTGATCTTGCAATGGTTGCAGATGGATTTAGCCAGTATTTTGGCCTTTTATTTGTACCAGCAGCAGTGGGCGTCGTACTCTTTCTTCCCCAATTACAAGCTAATGCTTTGGCAATCGTCAGCGCTCTAGTAGGCAGCGTCATTTTGACTATTGCCAGCTCGGCAATTGTAGTGCGCCTCCTAAGCTCTCAATCGGAGACTAGCGATCAATGAGTGAAAAGCACTCTATTGTTGAGATCTGGGTTTACCTCTCAGGTAGTCCTCTATTTGCCCTATTTATTACTCTGGCAGCATATCAAATTGGCTTATGGGTGTACAAGACCTCTAAACAAAACCCGCTCGCTAATCCGGTAGCCATTGCTATCATTTTGGTAGCGACAGTCATTCAGCTCATTGAGATGCCTTACTCAAGCTATTTTGAAGGTGCACAATTTATTCACTTCTTATTGGGCTCGGCCACGGTGTCTCTGGCTATTCCGATTTATAGAGGCTTAAGTAGTTTAAGGGGCCGGTCTATTCCCCTGTTAGCCTCCTTAGTTGTTGGTGGCATAGTTTCCATTGTGAGCGCAGTCAATATCGCTAAATTGTTTGGTGCCGATGCCAGCATCACAGGCGCTATGTACCCTAAATCGGTTACAGCACCAATTGCAATGGGTATTGCGGAACGTATTGCTGTATCGCCAACGCTGACAGCTATTTTTGCCGTCACCACCGGCATACTTGGCGCAATTCTGGCGCCCTTCATTCTCAATGCACTGGGCATGAAAGCTTGGTGGCAGAGAGGCTTTGCCATTGGAATAGGAGCGCACGGTATTGGCACCTCTCGTGCATTTAGCATCCACCCTGAAGCGGGAACTTATGCCAGCTTAGCCATGGGGATGAATGGGGTAATCAGCGCGGTGGCTGTACCCATTCTGTATCACTTATTTAATTAGAGGCCAGCTATACCTCGGCTTACTATTTTTAGTTTTTATTAGTTGGCAACTGTTAGTTCAGCTTCATTGCATCATCGATTGCATCACTTAACACGCTCACTAAAAACTCCACTTCGGCTGGCGTTGAAATAAACGGTGGCCCAACTGCTATCGTGTCGTTCGTAATGCGGACTAAAGCGCCTCTTTCAATACAAGCTTCCAGAGTCTTCATCGCGCGTAATCCGGGCTTTCCAGCAATAGGTACTAAATCAACTGCGCCAGAAAGGCCAAAGTTACGAATATCCAGTAGGCCTGTTTTGCCCTTAAGAGCATGTAAAGCATTTTCTAGGACGGGCTCTAAAGCTTTTGCACGATTGACTAAATCATCAGATTCAAAAATATCTAAGACTGCGTGAGCGGCTGCTGTTGGGATCGGGTGCCCAGAATAAGTGTAGCCATGGAAGAATTCAATAGTCTGTTCTTGACCGCCTTGTGACATGACTGCATCGTAAATATCGCCACGGACTAATACGCCACCCATAGGAATAACCCCGTTCGTAATCGCTTTAGCAAAAGTAATCATGTCGGGAGTCACGCCAAACCGATCGGCACCGAAATTAGCCCCTAAGCGACCAAAGCCAGTAATGACTTCATCAAAAATTAGCAAAATGCCATGCTTGGTACAAATATCGCGAATTTTTTGCAGATAACCTTGTGGCGGCACCAGCACTCCAGTTGATCCTTGTACAGGCTCCAAAATCACTGCAGCGATCGTGTTGGCATCATGTAAGGTAACAATATTTTCAAGCTCGTCGGCTAGATGCGCGCCCCAAGTCGGCTGACCCTTCGAGAAAGCCATTTGCGATAAATTGAAGGTATGCGGCAAGTGATCTACTCCGGGCATCATCATTCCTGCAAATGCTTTGCGATTGGCCACAATACCGCCAACCGAGATACCGCCAATGCCCACACCGTGATAGGCACGCTCACGACCAATCATCCGAAAGCGCGAGGCGTTACCCATACAGCGATGATAAGCAACTGCAATTTTTAGCGCTGTGTCTACTGCCTCTGATCCAGAGTTGGTAAAAAATACTTTATCTAAACCTGCGGGCGCCATATCAACAATACGACTAGCCAAGGTAAATGTGGCTTCACTCGCCATCTGAAATGCCGGGCAGTAATCCATGGTTTCGTATTGCTTTTGTATCGCTGCACCAATTCGTGGATCAGCATGTCCCAAGGGCGAACACCATAGACCCGATAGCCCGTCAAACAGTTTACGCCCCTGGTCATCAAAGTAGTAAGCTCCCTTAGCTGACTGCATCACCTTGGGATTTTGATGAAAGTAACGATTTGGTGTGTATGGAATCCAATACGCCGACATATCAATCGGATTTGCAGGCTTTTGTTGCGCAGTCATGTTTGTCTCAATTTTTGGTTTTTTTATTTAGAATTTGATTTCCAATACTATATTACTTTTAACCTATTCACTCACTGGATAATGAAATGAATATATTAAGTCGCCTCACCAAGTCATTTTGTGGCTTCTTTATTTTTGCCGGTCTATTTGGTCAGGCTATGGCAGCCCCCGAAATCGATTGGCCCAAGAAACCGATCGTCGCTATTCTGTCATTTCCTGCGGGAGGTTCTACAGATGTGTTTGCTCGCGCTGTAGCGGTGCCACTTGGCGAGGCGCTTGGACAGCCCGTGGTAATTGAGAACAAGCCTGGGGCTGGCGGCATGATTGGCTTAGGCGCAGCTGCAAAAGCAGCACCAGATGGCTACACAATACACATCAGTGCAATGACAAATCAGTCCATCTCACAGGCACTTTTTAAAAATCCTCCAGCAAACCTCACTAAAGACTTTGCTCCCGTTGCTCTGCTAGGAACAATCCCTCACCTGATTGTTATCAATCCAACAGTGCCTGCTAAAAACTTGCCGGAACTGATTGCCTTTATTAAATCCAAAAAGGGAGACTTCAACTATGCATCGCAAGGTAACGGTAGTCTCTCTCACCTAGAGTCAGCTTTGTTTATGCAGCGTATTGGGGCAACTGGCACCCATATTCCATACAAAGGAAGCTCGTTTGCATTGCCAGATCTGATCGCAGGCAACACCCTGATGATGTTTGATAGCGTGACTACTTCTTTACCGCATATTCAAAGTGGCAAATTACGCCCTATTGCTATTGCCTCATCCGATCGTTCACCTTTAATGCCTAATGTTCCAACTTTAGGCCAGGACGGAATGAAGCAATTTGATGTAGAAAATTTCTTTGCAGTCTATGCACCAAAATCTACTCCACCAGCCATTGTGGCCAAACTGGAAAAAGAAATTCGGAAGATTTTGACCAACCCTGATTTCAAGGCACGTTTAGCAACCCAAGGAATTCATCCTCAATTTGCGAATTCCGAACAACTTGCTGTCCTTACTCAGAGTGAGCAAGATAAGTGGGCTAAAGCAGTTAAAGCAGCAAATATTAAAATCGATTAATACACAACTTACTCTC
>JBFZCO010000028.1:0-9851 GCA_041307885.1 Burkholderiales bacterium
GTGAGCGTGAGCACCTGATGGCTTTAGTATTTGCTGTGGAAGAGGCGATTCGTCATGTCATGCATCCCGATAAAGTGAATATCGCTTCACTCGGTAATATGGTTCCTCATATTCATTGGCATGTGATACCAAGATATCAAGATGATGTCTACTTTCCTGGGTCTGCTTGGTCAGATCAAGTTCGAAAAGCCGATGCAGCTAGACTAGAAGAGCGTACGCTTTTAGCGCAAACATTGCCTGCATCAATCCGTAGCGCTATTTCATTGCTTGCTTAATCCAAATCAGTAAAACTCAATGGTGAGCCCAAGATATGAAATCTTGGCACCCACCCTTAAAAAGCTTTTACTGTAATTTAGCGCAAGTCTCTGGCTTGATCTGGTCAGGTTTTTCTTGACCCAAATAAGCTGCGATCAGAGTAACCGGTCCTTTTCCTGCTGATTTTCCGTAGTGGCACCAATTCATTGCTTCCATGTATGAGCTACCAGCTGGAATCACTTTTTTCCCTTTGGAGCCGTAGTCGACCTCGAGTTCGCCAGACACTACATAGACATAGAGTGGCACAAGATGTTGGTGAACATCTGTTTTCTTACCTGGAGCAATTTCAATATAAAAAGAATTAATGAGGGGAGAGCCAGATGGGAATTTAAATTCCTGGCCAATAATCGTTTTATTAGCGCCAATCATCGGAATTACAGTCGCGGTAATATCCTCGTAGGCTGTTTTCCCATCAACATGATTAATCGCGTTTGCAGATGCAGCAATCAATATCAAGCTTGAAGAGATAATCATTTTATTTGTTAATAATTTAAACATATTCATACAGGCTTTCTATTGAGTTTGTTATAAAAAAACCAATTATGATGGAGAGAGTTTTAAACCACAAGTAGTAGGTCAGATTTAATCAAGCTAGCACTGTTTATAGCCCCTTATTCCTAGGCTAAATCAGTTTCATCTATTTGCATCACTCGAAAACCCTTATCAGTAATTTTATAAACCAATGAATACATCTATAAATCACCCTAATGCAGTTATCGCTGGAATCTCTGGATTTGGTATTTACGCTCCTAAAACACGGATCTCAGCAGAAGAATTGGCACGTGATGCCAATATTCCAGTAGAAAAACTAACAGAAGGGATTGGTTTTACTCATATTCATAAGGCAAATGAGGAAGAACATCCGTTTACTATGGGTTTAGCTGCTGCCAAAGATGCGCTTGAAGATGCTGGACTGGATGGCAAGGCGGTTGACCTGATTATTTTTGTATCTGCCGGAGATTATGACTATCGTTTTTGGTGTCCATCGAGCGCTGTAGTTCGCGAGCTGGGTTGCCATCATGCTTATGCCTTTGAAGTCAGAAATGGCTGTGCTGGCGGAAATTTAGCATGTAACGTAGTGATGGGATTAATGGAAAGAGATTCATCTATTAATAATGCATTAGTCATTTGTGCTGATACATTGACGCGGGTGATTAACTCCAAGATTCCAGAGTGCCGACCTATTCTCTATTTTGGTGATGGCGCTGCCGCGGTCGTTCTGAAAAGAAACCATCCGCGCTACCAACTGTTAAGTTTTGCTGAGCATACAGATGGTGATTTAGGTGATTTACTGAGAGTTGATGCAGGAGGAACTCGATTACCGATTAAGCCGGGTTTCAATGCATGGGAGAAGACCTACTCTAGAGTGGATGAGGATGCATTTGCAAAGTTGATAAATCAAATCTATTTAAAAGAGTACCTGAGTGTCATGAATAAAGCGCTTGAGCGGTCAGGGCACATTGCCTCAGAAATTGAATATGTACTAATGAATCAGATTAAGAATTCTTTGCGAATTCATATTATGGAGGGTATTGGAATACCCGAGGATCATACTTATATCAGTATGGGGGAGTTTGGCCATATTGGCCCCGCAGATTGTCTGTTTACGATGGCAAAAGCGCATCGTGAGGGTTTATTACCTGAAGGCAAGTTAGCCATTTTGGCCGCTAGTGGCCTGGGATTTTCGTGGTCTGCCAGTGTTATTCGGTGTTAATTGCTTAATCCTGGTTATGCTACTTAATGTGTTCAAAGTCTTTCATTATGGAAAAATCTGCGGGTGAATAAAGAATCCAAAGGAATGCTGATTGGTTTTATTGGCATTCTGATTTTCAGCCTAACTTTGCCCATAAGCAAAATTACGGTTGTCACTTTCAATCCCTATTTCATTGCATTTGGTAGGGCTGCTTTAGCCGGCCTAGTGGCATTAGCCTATCTCTCCTATAAGCACGAACCGCTCCCCAGTAAAACAGACTTAGTGAAGTTTGCCGTTATAGCGCTGGGGGTTGTATTTGGATTTCCGATCTTTACTACGGTAGCTATGCAAGATGGATCTTCTTCCCATGGTGCTGTCATTTTGGGGATGATGCCTTTGGCTACCACTGTGATCGGAGTCATTCGTTTTAAGGAGCGCCCATCTTTAGGATTTTGGTTGGTTTCATTACTTGGCGCTGCATTGGTTGTCGTTTATGCACTCCTTAAAAGCTCTGGTAGCTTCACCTATATCGATGGACTCTTAGTGTTGGGAGGCATTTGTGCCTGCGTTGGGTATGTGGAGGGGGGTGAGTTATCTCGGAAGATGAATCCGCGTACCGTAATTTCTTGGGCGCTAGTCATTTCTTTGCCCATCAATATCGTTGCGACTTACTTTACATTTTCTTCAGCGTATTGGGGTGCAGATGTAATTACTTGGACTAGCTTTGTATATCTGAGTATATTTCCGATGTATTTAGGATTCTTCTTTTGGTATGAAGGCCTTGCTGTTGGAGGGATCGCGAGGGTTAGTCAAGTGCAGTTGATTCAACCTTTTTGTACATTATTGGCCTCTAGCTTCCTCTTAGGAGATCGCATTACCTTAATGAATATGGTATTTGCTTTTCTCGTTGTATCTACTGTGGTGCTCAGTAAAAAAATGCTGGTCAAACGCAATTAAGCGCTAGTTCAACATCTGCAATGCTTCCAAATACTTTTCTGGACTCAAAGGCTGCCCCTCTCTTTGAGCTTCCCACATCACTTGTCCAAGACACTCCATCATGGCGTGTTGTGCTTCATGCTCAGAGCCTAATTTCTTTGTCAATTTCTCTGCAATAGCTTTAATGCCAGGGGGTTGGTCAATCGAGATTTGCTCGCTAATGGATAGATGCATCGAGAGATGCAAAAAAGGATTTGTTTCACCGCGCTCCGGCGTGTAGTCTTGCGCAACAGCACTTTCCGGATCTACCAAAGTGGCATGGTATTCAGGATGTTGAGACATCCAATCGCTCGCTAGTGTTTCCATTGGTGTCAGAATCTGATTCTCTCTTCTTTTCTTCCAGGTATCACAAAAAAATCGACGTACTTCTTCGCGGGTTGGATTAAATATTGCCACGAACTTTTCCTTTACCTGTTTTTTGTTTGAATTCACATAAGGGCTCAACAATGCACTGCTCGCATTCTGGGTTACGGGCTTTGCATGTGTATCTACCGTGCAGAATAAGCCAATGATGCGCATCTTGTAAGTATTCCTTAGGCACGCGCTTAAGTAATTGTTCTTCAACCTTAAGAACATCCTTGCCGGGAGCTAAGCCTGTGCGATTGGAAACTCTAAAGATGTGGGTATCTACCGCCATGGTGGGTTCCCCAAAGGCCGTATTCAGAATGACATTGGCCGTCTTTCGACCAACACCTGGTAATGCTTCAAGCTCCTCACGAGTGTGTGGCACCTCACCACCATGTTTATCAATGAGTAATCGGCAGGTTTCTTGAATATGTTTGCCTTTGGAGTTAAACAAACCAATATGTTGAATATAGGGTTTCACACCCTCTTCGCCCAGATCTAATAGGGCTTGCGGGGTATTGGCAACCTGATACAGCTTACGAGTCCCCTTGTTTACAGAAATATCCGTCGCTTGAGCTGATAGCAGTACAGCAATCAGTAATTCAAAGGGAGAGCTATACTCCAGCTCAGTTTCCGGGTTTGGGTTATTGGCTTTGAGCTGTTCAAAAAAAGCTCGACGCTTCTCTAAGTTCATCATTTTTTTTCTTGTGCTCTTGCAATGGCAGCGGCGATGATGGCACGCTTTCTCTCTTGTTCTTTTTTTGCATCTTCAGAGAGAGGAGTCTGAGCATTGATGGTGGCCAATTTACTAGCAGCTTTTTTAGCCAGGCGTTCATCATTGTCGCGCTGCTCGCGATCAAGTCTCGATTCACGCGCATGATAGCGATCCCTGGCTACATCTGCTTGCTCTTGTGTCCATGCATTCCAGCCGGTTTGAACATTTGTGACATTGACCATGGTGATGCAATCAACGGGGCAGGGAGGAATGCATAAATCACAGCCCGTACACCACTCAGACAGGACGACATGCATTTGTTTGGATGCGCCTACGATGGCATCCACAGGACATGCCTGTATGCAGAGTGTGCAGCCAATGCAAGTCTTGGGATCAATGAAGGCAACTGGCCTTGGGCGTTCAACGCCACATTGAGGATCTATTGTGGGGTGTAAATCAAATGCATCTTGCGGGTAAATGGGCGTTAGGGCCACACTTAATCTTTTAATGCCTTCTACGCCACCTGGAGGGCAGCGATTGGGCAAGACTGCTCCTGATGCGAGAGCTTCTGCGTAAGCTCTGCAATCAGGATAGCCGCATTTTGTACATTGAGTTTGAGGAAGAATATCCTCGAGACGATCAGCAAGCTCTTTCGTCTGCTTGATATTCATTGCAATTTTGCTAGACTAAAACTAAAAGCGCGACCCGAAAGTCGCGCTGCTAGTTTATGCAGCCTTTTTACTTCCCAGCTTTGGGGGTCTAGCCGTTGTTCTTTTTTGAACGGTCTGATGTTCACGAATGAAAGTTTTGATTTTTGGATAAACCTTCTCACGCCAACGACGGCCAGAGAAAATGCCATAGTGACCTGCTCCTGCAACCTCGTAATGATCCTTATTGGTTTTAGGAATACCAGCACAAAGCGCATGAGCTGAGCGAGTTTGCCCACTACCAGAAATATCATCTAGCTCACCTTCAACTGTAAGCAGAGCAGTTTTCTTGATATCTTGCGGTTTGACTAGCTCCCCAGCAACTTCCCAAGTGCCATTTGGTAGCGCATAGTCTTGGAAGACAGTCTTAATGGTATCGAGATAGAACTTGGCATCCATATCTAATACGGCGTTGTACTCATCGTAGAACCGAATATGTGATTCAGCATCTTGCTCATCGCCACGAACTAAGTTTTGAAAGTAATCCCAGTGTGACTGCAAATGATTTTGAGGGTTCATGGCGATAAAGCCAGTGTGTTGCAAAAAGCCTGGATATACCTTGCGACCAGCGCCAGGATAGTTAGGCGGTACTTTGTAGATAACATGACTTTCAAACCATTCATATGATTTTTGATCAGCTAAATTATTTACAGCAGTTGGAGATTTGCGGGCATCGATTGGGCCACCCATCATGATCATAGAAGCTGGAGTCTTTTCACCAGCAGAAGCCATGAGTGAAATTGCACCAAGCGTTGGAACAGTAGGCTGACATACAGAAATCACATGTAGGTTATCCGCGCCAATGGTGCGAATGAAATCTTGCAAATAATGAACATAGTCATCTAAGCCAAAATCACCATCTTCTGCAGGAACAATGCGCGCATCAATCCAGTCAGTAATGTATACCTTGTGATCTTGCAAAAGAGTGCGTACGGTATCGCGTAATAGTGTGGAATGGTGACCAGAGAGTGGCGCAACCACCAAGACAACTGGATCTTCTTTTAGTTTCTTAATGACATCAACATCATCAGAAAAACGCTTGAAACGAATCAAATTACAAAAAGGTTTTGCCAAAATAGTACGCTCGTGGATGGCAACTTCTTTACCATGTGCTTTTACAGAGCGAATCCCAAACTCAGGTTTTTTGTACTCTTTACCTAAACGGTAAAGAAGCTCATAGCTAGCGGCTAAGCGATCAGATCCTGGAATCTTCGAGGCTGGGTTCGAGGCATTAATGAATGCTTCTGATGCTGCCCGGGCCCATGAGCTTACTGGTTGAAGTAAAGCTTTTTGAAATTCATGTAACTGATATAGCATGTTGCCTCCTGATAATGCAGTGTAACCGCTTATTACACGTTGTTATGCCAATACGCGGGCGATTGCCGTGGCCACCTTATCAATATTTTTGGTATTGAGGGCAGCGACACAAATACGGCCAGTAGAGAGAGCATAAATGCCGTCTTCCTTCTGTAGTCGCTCAACTTGCTCAGGAGTAAGCCCTGAGTAAGAGAACATGCCGCGCTGAGCTTCAATGAAAGCAAAATCTTGCTTGACACCAGCAGCAGCGAGTTTTTCAACCAAACCATGACGCATTGCTTTAATGCGATCACGCATTTGAGCTAGTTCATCTTCCCAAAGTTGTCGAAGTTCAGGTGAATTCAGAACGGCAGCAGCAATTGCAGCACCGTGTGTTGGTGGGTTGGAATAATTGGTGCGAATGACGCGCTTTAATTGAGATAAAACACGCGCTGATTCATCTTTACTTTGTGTAACGATCGATAGTGCGCCTACACGTTCGCCATAAAGTGAGAATGATTTGGAAAATGAACTAGAGACAAAGAATGACATTCCTGAATCAGCGAATAAACGCACAGCTATTCCATCTTGCTCAATACCAGCAGCAAAGCCTTGATAGGCCACATCCAAAAAAGGGATCAGTTGCTTTGCTTTGCAAATCTCAATGACTTGACGCCATTGCGCTTCAGTAATATCTGCGCCAGTTGGGTTGTGGCAGCAGGCATGTAGCAAAACAGTAGTGTGTTTCGGGAAGGACTCAAGCGACTTCACCATGCCAGCAAAATCTACACCGCGGGTTTTGCCATCAAAGTAGGTGTACTCAAGAACTTCAAAACCAGCTGCTTCGAAAATGCCGCGATGGTTTTCCCAGGTGGGATTACTAATTCCGCAGGGGGCATTCAAATTAAGACGTTTAATAAAATCAGCACCAACACGCAATGCGCCAGTTCCACCTAAACATTCTGCTGTCACTACACGACCATCTTTAATCAGTGAAGAGTCGGCACCGAACAATAAGTTTTGCACTGCACTGTTATAAGGATTTGGACCTTCAATTGGGATATAGCTCCGCGGGGAATGTTTAGCTACAACAGCCTCCTCAGCCTTGAGCACTGCCTGCAAAAGCGGTACTTTCCCCTCTTCGGTGTAGTAAACACCTACCCCAAGGTTGACTTTGTCGGCACGTTGATCTGCAACATAGGCCTCTGTAAGGCCAAAAATAGGGTCTTTAGGAGCAAGTTGTACTGAGTTGAAGAGGTTCATTTGGTAATTAAAGGGCTGGTAGAGGAGGAAAAGGGAATGTAGGACGGCTTATTTGTCGTTCAATTTCGTTTAAGTGGCTGTTTTTCAGGGTGACTCAAGCTATTTTCAAATAAAAACGGCAAAATCAATGTTTATACAAAATTCTCTGTAATCTAAAACTTACAGATGAAATGATAGCTGAGATGCCCCCCAAGTTGCCTAAAACTTCACCGATTTCCCCCGTTGTTCTGGATCAAAAAACCCCTGTGGCTGATCCGCTGGGCGAAGCTGGCCATGATCTAGACCCCAGCAAGTTTTTTACCTTCCCGGACTCACCATTTCAGCTCTATCAGCCTTTTCCGCCTGCGGGAGACCAACCAGCTGCGATTGATGCTCTAGTGGCCGGAATTGAGGATGGCCTGACATTTCAGACGCTTTTAGGGGTGACTGGATCGGGTAAAACCTTCACGATGGCCAATGTGATTGCCAGAATGGGTCGACCAGCTATTATTTTCGCCCCTAACAAGACCTTGGCAGCCCAGTTATATAGTGAATTTAGGGAATTCTTTCCAAAAAACGCGGTGGAATACTTTGTCAGTTATTACGATTATTACCAGCCTGAGGCGTATGTCCCACAACGGGATTTATTTATTGAAAAAGACTCCTCTATTAATGAGCACATTGAGCAGATGCGTCTGTCAGCTACCAAGAGCTTATTGGAGCGTCGCGATGTCATCATCGTAGCAACCGTTTCCGCAATTTACGGTATTGGTAATCCAGGCGACTATCACAGCATGGTCATGACATTGCGTCCTGGCGATAAGATGAGTCAACGCGATATCTTGATGCGTCTAATTGCAATGCAGTACGACCGTAATGAAACGGATTTCAAACGCGGTGTTTTTAGAGTACGTGGCGATACGATTGATATCTTTCCAGCTGAACATAATGAGCTTGCAGTACGCGTTGAATTATTTGATGACGAGATTGAGAGTTTGCAATTCTTCGATCCATTGACTGGAAAAATCCGACAAAAGATCCCGCGCTTTACAGTGTATCCAAGTTCGCACTACGTTACACCTCGCGATACTGTACTTAAGGCAATTGAAACTATTAAATCTGAATTACGCATTCGCTTGGATGAATTTGTTAAAGATGGTAAGTTAGTTGAGGCCCAGCGCTTAGAGCAGCGCACGCGCTTTGATCTAGAGATGCTTAATGAATTGGGTTTTTGTAAAGGTATTGAAAATTACTCGCGCCATTTGTCTGGGGCCATGCCAGGTGAGGCTCCGCCTACCTTAGTAGATTATTTGCCCAATGATGCTCTCATGTTCTTGGACGAGAGTCATGTGCTCATTGGTCAGCTCAATGCGATGTATAACGGCGATAAATCTCGCAAACATACTCTGGTGGAATTTGGTTTTCGACTGCCATCTGCAATGGACAATCGTCCGCTCAAATTCACTGAATTTGAAACCAAAATGCGACAAACTATTTTTGTTTCTGCTACACCAGCCGATTATGAAAATACACATACCGGTCAAGTGGTAGAGCAGGTAGCAAGACCTACAGGATTAGTGGATCCTGAAATCGAAGTCTTGCCAGCTAGTACCCAAGTTGACGATTTACTCAGTCAAATTCATGAGCGTGTCAAAGTAGGTGAGCGGGTACTCGTTACGGTGTTAACAAAACGTATGGCAGAGCAACTCACGGATTATTTATCGGATAACGGGGTAAAAGTCCGTTATGTTCACTCTGATATTGATACTGTAGAGCGTGTTGAAATTCTTCGTGACCTACGCCTAGGCGTGTTTGATGTCTTGGTAGGTATTAATTTGTTACGCGAGGGTTTAGATATTCCCGAGGTATCGCTGGTAGCCATTTTGGATGCAGATAAAGAAGGTTTCTTACGCTCAGAAAGAAGCTTGATACAAACCATTGGTAGGGCTGCTAGAAATGTCCGAGGTAAAGCAATCTTGTATGCTGACCGCATTACTGATTCCATGAAGCGAGCTATGGGTGAAACCGAGCGTCGACGGACCAAGCAAATTGCTTTCAATAAGGCCAATGGCATAGAGCCACGAGGTGTTCAAAAGCGCATTAAGGACATCATTGATGGGGTTTATGACGTCAAAGAGAAGCGCTCTGAAATGCAAGTCGAGCAGGAGCGGGCACGCTACGAGGATATGAGTGAGAAGCAATTGGCCACTGAAATCAAGCTTTTAGAGAAGCAAATGAACTCTGAGGCTAAGAATTTAGAGTTTGAAAAAGCTGCAGCAACTCGCGACAGGCTCACTAAGGTAAAAGAAATGGCTTTTGGAGCCCGCTCGAGAGATGCAATTTAGGCCCTAGAGCAGGTCTAAACCCTGTTAATAGCCAATCCCCCTTGGTTTTTTGGGATAATTCCCGAGCAGATTAGTTGGGTATATGGTAAAGTTGAGTGGAATGGTCGGGTATTACCCGCCCGACTGTTAGCTGTCCATAACAATCCATTACCAAGGTGACATATGAGACTTACAACCAAAGGTCGTTTTGCAGTAAC
>JBFZCO010000029.1:0-6430 GCA_041307885.1 Burkholderiales bacterium
GAAGTATTGGCAGTTGGCCCGGGCAAGCGTGATGACGGCGGTAAGTTAAATGCACTAGACGTCAAGGTTGGCGATCGCGTGTTATTTGGCAAATATGCAGGTCAAACAGTTAAGGTCGGCAGCGACGAGCTTCTCGTGATGCGCGAAGAAGACATTATGGCTGTTGTACAGAAGTAATTAGTACCTAAGAAAGGAATTCAATCATGGCAGCAAAAGACGTCGTATTTGGAGATAACGCCCGCACCAAAATGGTAGAAGGCGTAAATATTCTTGCTAACGCAGTAAAAACTACCTTAGGACCAAAAGGTCGTAACGTAGTTATCGAGCGTTCATTTGGCGGTCCAACCATCACTAAAGATGGCGTATCCGTAGCAAAAGAAATCGAACTCAAAGACAAGCTCCAGAACATGGGCGCTCAAATGGTGAAAGAAGTTGCTTCCAAAACCAATGACATCGCTGGTGACGGTACCACTACCGCTACTGTATTGGCTCAGTCTATCGTTCGTGAAGGCATGAAATACGTTGTTTCAGGTCATAACCCAATGGACTTGAAGCGCGGTATTGATAAAGCAGTTACAGCGGCAATCGAAGAGCTCAAGAAGATCAGCAAGCCTTGCACAACCACTAAAGAAATTGCTCAAGTCGGTTCAATCTCTGCAAATAGTGACCATAGTATTGGTCAGCGTATTGCTGAAGCAATGGAAAAAGTAGGTAAAGAAGGTGTAATTACTGTTGAAGATGGCAAGTCATTAGAAGACGAGCTAGAAGTAGTTGAAGGTATGCAGTTTGACCGCGGTTACCTTTCTCCATACTTCATTAATCAACCTGAAAAGCAAGTTGCTGTATTGGAAAGCCCATATGTGCTCTTGTTCGACAAGAAGGTTAGCAACATTCGTGATTTGCTCCCAGTGCTCGAGCAAGTAGCTAAGTCTGGCCGTCCATTGTTGATCATTGCTGAAGATGTTGAAGGCGAAGCCTTGGCAACTTTGGTTGTGAATAACATCCGCGGCATCATCAAGACTTGTGCTGTTAAGGCTCCAGGCTTTGGTGATCGTCGTAAAGCGATGTTGGAAGACATTGCCATTTTGACTGGCGGCACAGTCATCGCTGAAGAAATTGGTCTCACACTCGAGAAAACTACTCTTGAGCACTTGGGTCAAGCTAAGCGTATTGAAGTGGGCAAAGAAAACACCATCATTATTGATGGCGCTGGTGATGGTAAAGCAATTGAAGCTCGCGTGAAGAACATTCGTGTTCAGATCGAAGAGGCAACTAGCGACTACGACAAAGAGAAATTGCAAGAGCGCGTTGCGAAGTTAGCAGGCGGTGTTGCAGTGATTCGTGTTGGTGCTGCTACTGAAGTTGAAATGAAAGAGAAAAAAGACCGTGTGGATGATGCATTACATGCAACTCGTGCTGCGGTTGAAGAAGGTATTGTTCCTGGTGGTGGCGTGGCATTGTTACGCGCTATGCAAGGTATCAAGGGCTTGAAAGGTGATAACCCTGATCAAGACGCTGGTATCAACATCGTATTGCGTGCCATGGAAGAGCCAATTCGGATCATCGTTTCTAATGCGGGCGACGAAGCTAGTGTTGTAGTCAATGCAGTATTGGCCAGCAAGGGTAACAACGGTTACAACGCAGCAACTGGTGAGTATGGCGACTTAGTAGCACAAGGCGTTATCGATCCAACTAAGGTAACAAAGACTGCATTGGTTAATGCAGCTTCTGTAGCGGCCTTATTGCTGACAACCGATTGCGCAATTTGCGAAGCACCAAAGGATGATTCTGCTGGTGGTGGCATGCCTGATATGAGTGGCATGGGTGGCATGGGTGGAATGGGCGGTATGATGTAAGAGCTGTTCTTTCCTCAGCTAACTAGCTGTAGAAACAAAAAACGCCTGGTTCAAAAGACTGGGCGTTTTTATTTGCTACAGTCGATTACAAGAGTACTTAATTTAAAGGGTTTGGCATGAAGCAAGTCAGAGTAGATGCAAAATTATTAAGCTTATTTTTTAGTGGTGCATTGATGGCGCTTCTTGGCGGATCTGTATATGCCGAGCAATCTGGATCTAACCATCCTAAGTTTGAGAAAGGTATTTCCAATCTTCATAACCAGCGCTATTGTGAGGTCCTATATGGCAAAAGGAATTGGTTCAGTTTGGAGATAAAAGTATTTAATACCCAGGGACTGAATGACTGCCCAGAAGATCAATGGCGCAAAATCACCAAAGAAGCGCTAGAGAAAAGTATTGGCGCATCTTTTGTGATGTTAAACGGGCCAAGATATTGGATGATGGATGAGATTTTGGCCGCAGGGAAAACTGCGAATGACATCAGGGAATCATTTGGTGGAATGGAGATGAGCCAGAGGGCTGTAGTCAAACTGAGTTTGATGCAGCAGTTGTTTGGAAGAAAGCATTACAAGCCAAATGAAATTACTAGAACCACGAACTTTATCTATAAGGCTGGCACTACAGTTTACGAATTAACAGCACCATCTGGCGAGGTGTATGTCATGCAATCGTATTCCCAAATCATCAATCCTAAGTTGAACATAGATGATTTATCAAAGCTTGGACAAAGTCTTAAATTGCCTTCAGGCTGGGCATATTCAAGCAGGGTACTTAATCAAGACTTATCTTTGATTGCACCAGGAGTAGCCTATGTTCTTCAGGATAATTTGGAGAATAGTTATCAGAGAAGGTAGTGGCGCATAAAAAAACCGCCCGAAGGCGGTTTTTAAGAAGGAATTATTGGTTTACGAAACAGATTTCACCATATCTTCAACCACCTTCTTCGCATCACCGAAGACCATCATGGTTTTATCCATGTAAAAGAGTTCGTTATCAAGACCAGCATAACCTGCTGCCATAGAACGCTTATTCACAATAATGGTTTTAGCTTTGAAAGCCTCAAGGATTGGCATACCAAATATTGGGCTGCCAGGAGTACGAGCAGCTGGGTTGACCACGTCATTTGCTCCCAGTACGAGAACAACGTCAGCCTGACCAAAATCGCTATTGATGTCTTCCATCTCAAATACTTGGTCATAAGGTACTTCTGCTTCAGCCAAGAGAACGTTCATGTGGCCAGGCATACGACCTGCAACCGGGTGAATTGCATATTTCACATTCACACCGTGATGCGTCAATTTCTCAGTTAATTCTTTGAGTGCATGCTGAGCACGTGCAACAGCCAAACCATATCCTGGAACGATGATGACTGTATCTGCGTTTTCCATTAAGAATGCTGCATCTTCTGGAGAGCCAGTTTTGTAATTCTTAGGAGCACCATCATCATCTCCACCTGCAGAAGCTTCAGCACCAAAGCCGCCAAGCAATACAGCAAGAATGGAGCGATTCATTGCCTTACACATAATGTAGGACAGAATTGCACCGGAGGAGCCTACGCATGCACCGGCAATAATCAAAACAGGATTATTCAGCGTGAAGCCAATACCGGCAGCAGCCCAACCGGAATAGCTATTGAGCATGGATACCACCACTGGCATATCAGCACCGCCAATCGGAATGATCAAAGTCACACCTAAAACAAGCGCGATAGCGCACATGACCAAGAAAGCTTCGTGACTGCCAGTCATGAAATACATGACGCCGCCGCCAACCATACCGACTGCCAGTGCAAGGTTTAGTAAGTGCTGGCCTGCAAAGGTGACTGGTTTACCACTGACTTTGCCAGATAGTTTGCCAAAGGCAATGACAGAGGCAGTAAAGGTAATCGCACCAATAAACGCACCAATAAAGAGCTCAATCTTCTGAGCACCTGTGTGGGCTTGCGCAGGATTAAATACTGCGGCAATGGCAATCAAGACAGCGGATAAACCAACAAACGAGTGCATCAGAGCGACAAGTTCTGGCATCTTCGTCATCTGTACGCGTTTAGCGGCAAGTATGCCAATAATTGCGCCGCCAACGATCGCAGCAATGATTAATGAAAAGACTGGCTTGAAGTCGGGGATCATGAACGTCGTGATCACGGCAAGCAACATGCCAACCATGCCAAAGGTATTTCCTTGACGTGATGTGGTTGGTGAAGACAATCCACGCAAGGCGAGGATGAATAACACCGATGAAATGAGATATGAAATCGCAGTTATGTTTAACATTTTTTGGGTCTCTATTAGATCTTGTTCTAGTTTTATTTAGTTCCAGCCGCATCAGCTTTTGGAGCTTTTTTCTTGAACATCTCAAGCATGCGACGTGTGACCATAAAGCCACCAAAAATATTGATTGATGCCAAGAAGACGGCAATCGCACCAATGATGCTAGTGAGAGTGATTTCATCACCACCTATGACTTCAGTCTGTAAAAGCGCGCCAACAATGATGATTCCAGAAATGGCGTTAGTAACGGCCATCAAAGGGGTGTGCAGTGCTGGTGTGACATTCCAAACAACGTGATAGCCCACAAAAATAGCGAGCACGAATACAGTGATGTTTTGGACTGTGAGGATGCTTTGAAAAGCAGCGAGATCCATGATATTTCCTTCGAGTGATTTTTATTAGTTTTTGCGGATGGCTTGGCCATCACGACACATTAAGCAGGCGGTAACAATGTCGTCATCACTTGGAATGACTAACTTCGCTTCTTTATCGACGATAAGCTTCATAAAGTCGAGTAAATTGCGCGCATATAGAGCAGATGCATCTGCAGCCACCATGCTGGCAAGATTGGTGTAACCAATAATCTTCACACCATTTTTCTCGACGATTTTGTCAGCTTCAGTCAGTGGGCAATTACCTGAGCCATTGTCACCACGACCAGCAGCCAGGTCGATCACAATCGAGCCAGGCTTCATTTGCTCAACAGTAGCTGTATGTAGCAAAATTGGAGGCTTGCGACCTGGGATGAGAGCAGTAGCAATCACAATGTCAGCCTGCTGAGCACGTTCAGCAACCAAGGCCGCTTGACGTTTCATCCAGGATTCAGGCATCGGACGTGCATAGCCACCAACGCCTTGAGCAATTTCACGTTCTTCATCAGTCTCATAAGGCACATCAACAAATTTCGCACCAAGAGATTCAATTTGCTCTTTAGCAGCAGGGCGCACATCCGAGGCTTCAATAACAGCACCTAAACGCTTAGCAGTAGCAATTGCTTGTAACCCAGCAACACCAGCGCCCAAGATCAAAATACGCGCGGCTTTAACCGTTCCAGCTGCAGTCATGAGCATCGGCATAAAGCGCTGATATTCATTGGCTGCAACCATGACCGCTTTATAGCCTGCAATATTGGCTTGTGATGACAAGACATCCATGCTTTGCGCACGAGTCGTGCGTGGGGCAGCTTCTAATGAGAAGGCAGTAATGCCTTGCGCAGCCATCGCAGCAATGTTGTCGTTATCAAACGGATCAAGCATGCCAATGAGCACGCTACCGGATTTAATATGTTTGAGTTCTGCAGACTCTGGAGCACGCACTTTGAGCACAATCTCAGCTCCAAAAGCATCTGCCGCGCTACCAATAGAAGCTCCAACAGCTTCATATGCAGAGTCTGGTTGGCTGGCTCTGACACCAGCATCTTTTTGAATAACAACCGTATGGCCTTGACCGATGAGTTTTTTAACGGTTTCAGGTGTAGCGGCAACGCGGGTTTCCCCAGGCCTGATTTCCAGCGGTACTCCTATGCGCATGGCATGTCTCCAAAAGCAAAATTTATAAAGAGTCTATTCTATAGATAAACAGGGCAGGTTTTACCTATCTATTGGGCCCCAAGTCCGTCGGCTATGGTTTTGCCTAAAATTATGCGAAGTCTGGTTGAGACTTCTACAATGGGGTTTAACTGTCTTAATCGTATTCTCTCATTTTTTTTGATGAATCAGCCCAATTCTTTCGCAATCCCGCCTACAAACCCCAAGAAAGTCGTTATTGGCATGTCTGGAGGGGTAGATTCGTCCGTGGCTGCCTGGATGCTTAAGAAGCAGGGCTATGAAGTAATTGGCCTTTTCATGAAAAATTGGGAAGATGACGATAGTGACGAATATTGCTCTGCCCGCCAAGATTGGTTGGATGTAGTCTCTGTAGCGGATTTAATTGGTATTGATGTAGAGGCAGTGAATTTTGCTGCCGAGTATCGGGAGCGAGTTTTTGCAGATTTTCTGCGGGAGTACGCTGCAGGGCGAACCCCGAATCCCGATGTATTGTGCAATGCAGAAATTAAGTTCAAGGCTTTCTTAGATCATGCAATGAGTTTGGGGGCTGATGCAATCGCTACAGGGCACTATGCACGTGTACGCCATGAAGGTGGCCAGGTTCACCTACTTAAGGCTATAGATGCCAGTAAAGATCAAAGTTATTTCTTGCATCGCCTAACGCAAAGTCAATTAGCGAATG
Source organism: Burkholderiales bacterium (assembly GCA_041307885.1). Lineage (GTDB taxonomy): Bacteria > Pseudomonadota > Gammaproteobacteria > Burkholderiales > Burkholderiaceae > Polynucleobacter. The sequence continues at coordinate 6,356 of JBFZCO010000029.1, forward strand.
TTCTTTTTCCCTTGGGAGAAATTCCGAAGACGGAGGTTCGTCAGATTGCAGAGCAGATTGGTTTGCCTAATGCAC
>JBFZCO010000030.1:0-6357 GCA_041307885.1 Burkholderiales bacterium
AAGAACCAACTTGCCATCCAATGACGAATGTGCGGTCTGAGTTCATCAAATTGAATCATGTACCAAAGGCTGGCTGCGTATTCCAATAGAACCTCTTCAACTTTCTGAGGTCTTTGTTGCCAGGCAATTTCTAAACCAGCACCAGTGGACAATAAAAATGGTGTGCCATAGTCTTTACCAATGAACTCATGAACACCTTCAAAGAGCAGCTGATATCTAGCAAATACAGTTTGATAATTAGCAATTCCCTTAGAGTTTTTGCATAGATCTAAATACAAACGATATCGTTGCAAAGGCAACTTCAGTTCTTTTTTAGGAAACTTGGTATTCGGTTCTTTTAGGTAATCAGGCGCAAACGATTGATATTCTGATCGCACCCCAATCAATCCAGCCAAAGTAGCTGGGGTTAACTGGGTAAAAATATTTGCTTGCTTCATAGCGACGCGCAATTTGAACCGCTCTGAAGTCCATAAGCTATCAATCATTTGATCAGCCAAATTTTCTTCAACAGCTCCTCGGGGCTTAAGCGCTTTATAAATTTCTCGCTCTAGTCGCTTACGCTCAGCAGCATCTTCATGTGGCAGTATTTCAGTTTTTGAATATGCCCCATGCTTCACGGCATTCATTGATGAAATAGATTTGCCCTTGAGGCTACGGGGACCGGTACGGCCTAAAATATTGATCTTCATAAAACAACTCCATTAGTAGTTAAGGTGTTGTCATCTTATGAATCAGCTCATTCAAACTACCCGGATCAAATATAGGTGCTCATAATACTTTGGCGTTTAGATTCAATATTTAATAACCTGCGGATATATGAGCGGTAGTGCTCTAGGTTATCTTCTACGTTGCGGATCTTTTCACCTTCAAAAACATCAACTACCAAGAGAGTGAACGGTCTGGCGTCATTGCCTCGATTATTAATAGTGGGCTCTTCTTGAAAGGCATAACGCCAACACCTGAATAAGGCATGCATGATCAACATACGAATCCGAAGCTCTTGGGGATTACGGCCGCGCCCCCTCTTTTTATAGGGCATGTACTGCTGAGTTATTTCACACCAATAATCCTTGGGCAATTTTTTACGATAAATCCTTGCTTGCCGAATTGAGCGAACCAGTATTGTTTCGCAATGTTTTAAAGACGTCACTGGAAAATGATGACGCTTTAATGTGTCACGTATTTCCAAGCGAATATTGCCTGACATCTATTTTTTCCAACGGACACCGGGTTGCAAATCAGGCGAACCAGTAAATTCAATACCCGCTTTTTCGAGAGCAACCCTTACTGACTCAATAGTTTTGACGTGCCCTCCCGGGACGCCATCTGCAGACTCAAGCCTCATCAGTGCGGATACTCCCACCCCTGATTTTTCAGACAGTTGCGCCCTTGACCAATCAAGTAATGCTCGAGCCGCCCTAATTTGACCACTTGTAATCAAATTAAATTAATCCTATAATGAACTAAAATAATTCTTTTAAGAACAATTTTAGTTTTAAAACAAACGAAAGGTATTCAAAAAAATGCTTAATAATCAAGATTTTGCCCTGTTGCGTTCTAAAAGTCTAGGAGGCAGCGATGTTGGGGCCTTGCTGGGTTTATCCAAATACCGATCAGCTGTGGATGTATGGATGGAAAAAACGGGGCGATCTGTATCGTTCGCAGATAGCTTGCCACTGCGCTTCGGATCATTTGCTGAATCATTTGTGGCAAATGAATATGCTCTGGCTACTGGATTGAGTCTGGTTCATCATGAATCAGCCTTGATTCACCCCGATCATTCTTATATGCACGGACATGTGGATCGCTTCATCTGCTCTAGCCCCACTTTATTTAATGAAGAAGGTCATTTACTGGCAGATCGGATTTTGGAATGTAAAACTGCCAGCCCATTCACAGCCCATGAATGGGGTGATGTGGGTACTGATCAAGTACCCCTGTCGTATTTAGTTCAATGCGCTTGGTATTTGGCAATCACTGGATTAGAACGTGCAGATCTTGCTGTTCTATTTGGGAATGCTGATTTTAGGATTTATGAAATTCATCGCGATCTTGAGCTAGAGGCCATGATTCTTGAAAGAGCAAAAATCTTCTGGGAACAATATGTCATAGCCGATGTGGCACCACCGGCTCAACGAGAGTCCGATTACAAACAGCTATTTCCTCGCTCTGAAGTCAAATCTATTGAAGCGCCTAATGAAACTTGTGAACTGATCAAGAAACTCAAGTCACTCAATGAGCAGATCGAATCGTATGAACAAGAGGTCAGCAACATCAAGCAAAGCATCATGGCTCAAATGAAAGAAGCTGAAGTTCTCACTCATCAAGGTCAGGTGCTAGCCACTTGGAAAGCTCCCAAACCCTCCACGCGCTTGGATACCAAGAAGCTCTCTTTAGAACACCCTGAACTGATGGAAGCCTATCAAGTTCAGGTCGCTAACAGCCGTCGCTTAGTTATCAAGGAGCTCTCATGAAAATCTTAGAAAAAACCATTGCACATGCTGCAAAAGTTTTAAACATAGAAGCTGATGAATTAAAACTATGGATGGACCAACATCAAGGTATTACGCCTTACACCCAAGTACAACTACTGCGCTTGGCAAGTAAACATTTATTAGATCCACTCTCAGATGAAATTAGCATCATTGAGACTAAAGAGGGCTTCCTACCCTTCATCACGATTGATGGTTGGGCCAAGCTGATGAATCAACATCCACAGTTCGCTGGGATGAGTCTTAGAGAACCAACTGAATCGAACAGTCAACTACCTGCCTGGATGGAATGCACCATCTATAGAAATGATCGAATCTTGCCAATTGTGGTCAAAGAATACTTAGAAGAAGTAATGACGAACCACCCCTCTTGGCAACAGATGCCAAGACGGATGCTAAGACACCGGGTGATTCAACAATGTGCGAGATTGGCGTTTGGCATCAGTGCACAGGAGGTTATAACAGTTGAAAAAAATCATAAAAATATCGCGGAAGCAACTAATCCCATTCCAATTGAAAAAAATAGAACTAAACAACTAAAGGAGATTTTGCACCTTAATGAGGGCTCATATACTTCTTCGATGCCTAATTCCAAATGAAGTTCGATCTAAAGCCACAACCTTTGAAAACTCCACATGTTTAATTAAAAGAATTTTTTTAAATTCTAGGAAATTGAATGCTTAAACATGGTTGGCACCAAACTATCGTCCGAAGGATTCCAGCATTCGATTCGATTAATAGCTCCACCGGTTGCTTTGGAGTCAACAACTTTTATTGAATGAAGGATAAACAAGTCTGTTTTTACTCCTGACATTCTTGCCTCTTTAACTTCGTTGGCAGTTACCAGAACCTGCTTACCAAGACTAGCTGTACCCTTCACTTCGACCTTTAATACTTCGCTACCCTTGGCACAAAGAAGGTCAAATGACTCATTAGATGATGTGTCAACAACTTCATAGCCTAAGTTCTCATAAAAATTAATTGCAGTCTTCATAGCATGCAATTCAGTTGCTATCTTTGCAGCCTGATCCCTTGCGTATCCCTGCCCACCACCGCTTGGCTTTTTAGCAGAGCTTATCTTAGGGGTTACATTTACATAGTTAGCCGTTCTTGGACGATCACTGGATGGGGTCCAGTCATAAACCTTAGCGAGCTGAGCGTTGGGCTCATCCTGATAATCTTGGCAATTAAAAACGATATGAACTGGCTTTGATGTTCTCTCATCATGAGATTTATAGGATAAGGCTCCACAATATACGAATGGATTTGATTTTGATTTCGTCTTCTCATGAACTCTAGTAAAAAGCAAAATATCTACCTCACCCTTAACAATCTTTTGAATTCTTGGAGTGTTAATAGTTTGTGTAGTTTGAGAGTCCCAGTGAAATAAATTTCCTTCAAAGAAATCGTTGTACCGTAAGTTTGTATTGAGCTGTTTAGCTTTATCCAATGTTACAAATAGTAGAATGTAATTACCTGACGAAAGTATGCCTTCGCGACTGGACTTTAGCCGTGCATCTTGTAGAAGCTCGCCAATTAAAGCTCGGGTATACAAATCACCTAATTCAAAAATCACTATTACTCATCCTTAAAATACGATTTGTCTGTGTACTTTTTTCGACCAGCAACCATCATATATCTACATACTTTAGTTTGATCACCAAACCTAGTGCAAGTTGATTACACCTGTGAGCTATGTGTAGCACACTTATAATTTCTTTGGTATGCTCCTTAGCTTTAATCAATCTGGCAACTTGCTCTTGGCACCACACAAAGTCACAGCCATACCTCTATTGAACAGTCTAGCAGCCTTCGCATAACATCCAATTGTCTTGTCGGCATTGAGAGACCCGCCACAAACATCCACCGCAATACCTCTTGTGATTTCCGCATCTACACTGGGTATTTTTGCATAACATTTCGCAGGCTCAGCAGAGCCTAATCCTGAGCATAGTCTGACAGACATCCCCCTATTTAAATCCATCTCTGCCGCTCGCCCATAACACTCAAGAGTCTTCTTGGCGCTCGTAGTGCCAGTACATAAATCAACAGAAATACCGATAGTGATACTTTTATCCACTTGAGATATACCCACAAAACATTTGACAGGCTCTGAAGTAGAAGCTGCTGCGCAAAGCCTAGTAATTAAGCCGTTAGTAAATTCAGGATAAGCCTTCACCGCATCATTTACACAATCCATTGGGTCATATGCATAGGCATAAGTCGTAAACATACCCATACATATGGCAAATAATAATTTTTTCATCAAAATATATGTTTTTAGTTTAGTTATAACAACTATAAACCTTATCATTGATTGAGCAAAATACTATACATCTGAGACTGTGTAGCAAACCAATAATTCAGGGGGTCCGGGTGCGGTGGGTTCAACCCATAGAAAATTAGACAAGCCCCACCCCTTGTAAATATCTAAATGAATATGACTTATTCTTTATAAGCTAAGATTACTTTAGTTAACGAAATGATTTATGGAAATCAAGAGTGTCAAAAAGAGTTTCTACGGAGGATTTTATTAAGCGTGGGCGAGAAATCCATGGTGATAAATACGACTATTCAAGAACTGTATACATAGCAGCCATCCAACACGTAACCATTCTCTGCCCCATTCATGGGGAATTCCAGCAACGACCAGTAAATCACCTAATGGGGCGAGGTTGTCCTTATTGCGGGGGGAGTATGGCACTAACGCTTGATAAATTTATTGAAAGAGCCAATGCCCGTCATGGCGATCGTTACGACTATTCTTTAGTCAAGTTTAAGAATGTTGAAAGCAAAATAGAAATTGTCTGCACTAAGCACGGTGCCTTTAAACAGCAATTGATGTCTCATTTAAAGGGATTTAACTGTCCTGTTTGCGGATTGGAATCCAAGGCCGAAAAGCTAAAACAACCTTTAAATGACTTTCTATTGGCAGCAAAAGCAGCTCATGGAGATAAATATGACTACTCTGAGGTCAGTTACATTAATGCTCAAACAAAAGTAAAAATAATCTGTCCAGAGCATGGGCTATTTTTACAAAGACCCGTCAATCACATTAGAGATATCGGCTGTTCCAAATGTAGCCATACTGCAGCAGGACTAGAAAGACGGCTAAGCACTGAAGAATTCATTCGCAGAGCCAAGCTTGTTCATAGCGACAAGTATGACTACTCAAATGTGAATTACACAACAGCACATGAAAAAGTAGAAATCCTCTGTAAGGAGCATGGCTCTTTCTGGCAATCACCTGCAACCCACACAATGGGTAATAAAGCAGGATGTCCAGGTTGCGCCATCTCAGGATTTGATCAAACAAAACCTGGAATACTATATTACCTTGCAGTTCTCACCGATAACAATGAGACCCTTTACAAAATAGGCATCACAAACCTAAGCGTTGAAAAACGATTCCCAAATGCTGATCTTGCAAGAATTAGAACCATAAGAACGTGGTCATTTAAGGAAGGTAAAGCAGCCGCCAAAAGAGAGTTAGATATCCTCAAAGAATACTCTGACGATCTGTATTGCGGTCCAGATATCTTAATTGGATCAGGCAATACTGAATTATTCGTGAGGGATGTGTTACAGCTTGACTTAAACAGAGATATTCAAGAGTACAAACAACATCGTCAACTGCGTTTTGAATTTAAAGACTAAATGATTTCAGCCTAATCTTTCATTACTGTGGGAAAAAATGTGGTGAAAAAATAAAAAAGGGCTTTAAAAGCCCTTTTCTACTTAACAATTGGCGGAGACGAGAAGATTCGAACTTCCGATCCAGGTTTTGCCCAGATGCTCCCTTAGCAGGGGAGTGCCTTCGACCACTCGGCCACGTCTCCGTATCACTTCACTGAATTAAATCAGT
>JBFZCO010000031.1:0-2869 GCA_041307885.1 Burkholderiales bacterium
CACCCAATAAAGGGTTGATTTGCGCTAAGGCGATTGTTTGCGAGCTCACTCCCAATGACAAATCAATTACTTCTGTGACTTGGCGTAACCATCTATGCCATCCAGAATTTCTTTATGGGCACCAGCAACACCAGTCCAACCTTTAACTTTTACCCACTTCCCTTTTTCGAGATCTTTGTAGTGCTCAAAAAAGTGTTGGATTTGGCTCAGGAGCAATTCGTTCACATCTTCTGGTTTTTGCAAATGCTTATAGATTGGCAAAATTTTATCTTCTGGAACAGCTAGCAGTTTTGCATCTTGACCGCCTTCATCTTCCATCTCCAACATGCCGATAGCGCGACAACTAATTACTGAGCCTGGAACCAATGCAAATGGAGTGATTACAAGAACGTCTACAGGATCGCCGTCACCAGCAATCGTTTTAGGGATATAACCATAGTTGCATGGGTAGTGCATTGCTGTACCCATAAAGCGATCTACGAAGAGGCAACCAGTTTCCTTATCCACTTCATACTTGACTGGATCAGCATTCATTGGAATTTCAATGATGACGTTGAAACTTTCTGGGATCTTTTTACCTGGGCTGACTTTGTCGTAACTCATAAATACTCCAATTAATAATTAATGTTCGCCCTGATCTTAGCAAAGAGACTTAGCATCCCTTGCGAATCTTGAGCAGATTTCTTGCTTGTAAAGCCATGAATGCTTTATGGGCTCTAGTTTAAGGCTTTCTGAAATAGATCCCCTGGAGATGATCTCTTGTCAATTCAGATTGTCCAATAGTAGGCCATTGGCCTATAATAAGGTGAATGGATTTTGAATGGGATAAGTCAAAAAGAGCTTCTGTCATTAGGATTATTTCAGCAAGAAGAGCAAATCGCAGGGAGGTAAAACATTATGAAGAAAGTCATTCGAGTAAGCGTTGATCTCAGTAATCCCAGTAGCTTCCCCAAGGGCTTTGTCGATAAAAAATTGCTTGATGCGACTACTGAGAGGTTAATTAAGCTTCATCAACAGCAAGATGATGCGGAAGCAATGATCGATGCCGCAAAATATGCGAAACGTGTGAGGGAGCGCATTGGTTTATCGCAACAAGAGTTTTCTAATCGAATTGAGGTTTCTTTAGAGACCATTCGAAACTGGGAGCAGGGCAAGCGAAGCCCCACCGGTGCCGCTAAAGCTTTGCTAAAAATACTAGACAGAGCCCCTGAGATTGCACTTTTAGCGTTGAGTATTTAGTGTTCGTAGAGGCTTTAAATAAAAATACCTAGCAATGCTAGGTATTTTTATTTGAGCGATCGAATGTATTAATCTAAAGTTTCTAGATAGCGTTGGGCGTCTAGGGCTGCCATGCAACCGGTTCCAGCGCTCGTAATGGCTTGACGATAAATATGGTCCTGCACATCACCAGCAGCAAAAACACCGGGAATGTTAGTTGCCGTAGCATTTCCTTCTAAACCTGAGTGGGTTTTTAGGTAGCCGTTATGCATATCGAGTTGACCGACAAACAACTCAGTATTGGGTTTGTGTCCGATTGCTATGAAGGCACCTGTTACTGCGATATCTTCTGTGCTGCCATCTTGTTTCTTAATGCGCACACCGGTTACTCCTTTTTCATCGCCGAGTACTTCATCCAAAGTAGAGTTGAGTTTGAGCTCAACTTTACCTTCCGCAACTTTTGCCATCAGACGATCATTCAAAATCGGTTCTGCACGGAACTTATCGCGCCGATGAATGACGGTGACCTTCTTGGCGATACCGGTAAGGTAGAGCGCTTCTTCAACAGCAGTATTGCCACCACCGACTACACAGACATCTTGATTGCGATAGAAAAAACCATCGCATGTAGCGCAACCAGAAACACCACGACCCATGAAGGCCTCTTCACTTGGTAGGCCAATGTACTGAGCTGACGCACCTGTGGAAATAATGAGCGCATCACAGGTGTAAGTGCCAGAGTCGCCAACCAAGCGGATAGGTTTTTCTGTCAGTGCAGCAGTGTGAATATGATCAAAGATGATGGTGGTATTGAACCGCTCCGCATGTTTTAAAAAGCGATCCATCAGTTCTGGGCCTTGAACGCCATCTGGATCGGCTGGCCAGTTCTCCACATCGGTAGTGGTCATCAATTGGCCGCCTTGGGCAAGTCCAGTGATTAAGGTGGGGCTCAGATTCGCCCTGGCTGCATACACCGCAGCAGTGTAGCCAGCAGGGCCTGAACCTAAAATAAGGACTTTGGAGTGTTTGGGAGTATTTGTAGTCATACCCAAATTATAGGATTGCTTGATTACAATCGTAAGAACATGGCAAGAACTACATACCCGAAGTCAAAAACCCCTTTGAGCCCCCAGCCCCCCGAGAATTCTGGGAAGGGTAGGATGCCCCGCCTCTTACTAGAGGCTCGCTGGTTTATATCCTGTGGGCTTTGCCTGGGTTTATTTGCCATTTTGATCACTTATTCCAAGGCTGACCCAGCTTGGTCACATGCCAGTTTTGAGGTCCCAAAGAACCTAGGGGGTCGTTTTGGTGCCTATTTAGCTGATTTATTGCTGTATATCTTTGGTATTTCTGCTTTTTGGTGGGTCGTCCTCTTCGGACGTCGAGTCCTGAGCGGTTGGCGAGAGCTTTGGAGCATTCCCTTGCCTGCCGATCCCAATGCAAAGCCTGACTCTTTATTGGTGCGTTGGTTAGGTTTTGGGCTGACTTTGGCTAGTAGCATGGGGCTTGAGTCAATTCGCCTTCATTCTTTGAAATGGGAGCTTCCTAGGCCTCCAGGTGGCATTTTAGGGGAGTTAATTGGCGATCCTTTGCAAATGACCCTGGGCTTTACAGGTTCGACCCTGGTCTTGTTATTTGGTTTTTGTGCCGG
>JBFZCO010000032.1:0-4263 GCA_041307885.1 Burkholderiales bacterium
ATAAACGGGTGTTTGGTGGGTAACGACGGGCGATACCTACCCATGGATCATCGCCAAGCTGTTTCACGCCGAGTGAAACACGGTTCTTCTCTTGGTCGAACTTCAAAATCTTAGCGGTAACTTCTTGACCAACAGTCAACATCTCGCTTGGGTGACGCACACGACGCCATGCCAAATCCGTAATGTGCAAGAGACCATCGATGCCACCAAGGTCCACGAATGCGCCGTAATCAGTAATGTTCTTAACGAGGCCAGTCACAACTGAACCTTCTTTAAGGTTAGACATCAACTTAGCACGCTCTTCACCTTGGCTAGCTTCAACAACCGCACGACGTGACAACACGACGTTGTTACGTTTACGGTCGAGCTTGATAACCTTAAACTCCATCGTCTTACCTTCGTAAGGGCTGGTGTCTTTGATTGGGCGCGTATCAACGAGTGATCCAGGCAAGAATGCGCGGATACCGTTAACCATGACAGTCAAGCCGCCTTTAACCTTACCAGTAACAGTACCAGTAACGATCTCAGCTTGCTCGAGTGCTTTTTCCAAGTTCATCCATGATGCCAAGCGTTTTGCTTTGTCACGGGAAAGGATGGTGTCGCCATAGCCGTTCTCAAGAGCGTCAATAGCAACAGAAACGAAATCGCCAGGAGCTACTTCAATCTCGCCAGCGTCGTTATGGAATTCTTCAACAGGAATAAACGCTTCGGACTTCAAGCCAGCGTTAACAACGACGAAGTTATGGTCGATGCGAAGGACTTCAGCCGAAATAACTTGGCCGGTCTTCATATTCGATCGGGTTAATGATTCTTCAAATAATTCTGCAAATGATTCAGACATTTATATATTCACTTTGTGCCGTCAGAAGGCCCGACGGGTTAGGTTAAAAAAGCCTCAAGAAACACGCTAAATTAGAAAATCGCGTTGTAGAGTTTCCTCAGACACCAAAACTACTGCTTTACTTCTTACATCCACCGCTATCAACTTAAGCTATCTTGGATTGATACCAATCCAAAACCGTCTTAACTGCTTGATCTATCGATAATTCTGATGTTTCAAGCACTTTGGCACCATCTGCTACCAACAGAGGCGCTGTTCCTCGACTACTGTCTCTGGCATCACGCTCTTGCAAATCATGCAGTAAGTCGTCCAGTTTAGCAGAAATTCCCTTAGCTATCAATTGCTTATACCGACGTTCTGCTCTTGCCTGAGCACTTGCAGTGAGGAAAATCTTCAATTCTGCATCTGGAAATATGACACTCGCCATGTCCCTGCCATCTGCCACCAATCCTGGAGCACTCCGAAAACTATGCTGTACAGACACTAGAGCTTGCCTAACCTCAGGGTGAATGGCAATTGCAGAGGCTCTGAGGCCAATTTGCTCGGTACGAATGGCTTCAGTGACATCTTCAGAATTAAGGAAAATTTGCCCATTTTTGAAAGAAATCATCAGTTTTTTAGCTAAATCACCTAATTCAGGACCATTTTTGGTATCGATTGACGCTTTTAAACTCCCTAAAGCAACTAAGCGATAAAGAGCCCCGCTATCAAGGTAATGAAAACCGAGCTTTTCAGCTACCAAGGAAGCTACCGTCCCTTTTCCGGAGGCAGTAGGTCCGTCAATAGCAATAACCGGGGGTAAAGTCATCACGGTAGATTTTTAGGAAACAATCTTTGCAAATTGGGCAAAGTAATCTGGAAAAGTCTTGGCGACGCAATCGGGATCATTGATCTGCAAAGGGTTTGGACCAAAAGCTGCTAAAGAGAAACACATCGCCATCCGATGGTCATCATAGGTATCAATACCCTCAGAGGGAGACTTCCAATCTGAAATGGATGGAGGTGCCTGAACAACGATGTAATCAGAACCCTCTTCAACGATAGCGCCAACCTTCTTTAACTCTTTAGCCATTGCGGCAATCCGATCGGTTTCCTTCACGCGCCAACTCGCAATATTATTTAAACGGGTTGGACCTTCTGCAAATAAGGCAGCAACTGCCAATGTCATTGCCGCATCTGGAATCTCTGTGCAATCTATCGTAATACCATTGAGTTTGCCGTTAGGATTGCGTACACCATGAACCTCAATCCAATCTTCACCAGTAGAAATCTTTGCACCCATTAATGCCAGCGCATCAGCAAAGGCGACATCGCCCTGAATACTCTGGCCACCAACACCAAGAACGCGAACTGGGCCAGCACCAATTGCACCTAAGGCTAAGAAGTAGGATGCAGAAGATGCATCGCCTTCAACAGACAGAGTGCCGGGACTTTGATAAACCACATCGGAAGTTTTTGCAGGAATAACAAAGGTCTGTGAATCTGGACAATCCACTTTGACACCAAAGCGCGCCATGAGTTTGAGGGTAATCTCAATATAGGGACGAGAAATAAGCTCACCAATAACTTCAATCTTGACAGGCTCTTTTGCAACCAGAGGTAGCGCCATTAGTAATGCGGTGAGGAATTGACTAGAGACATCACCACGCACCTTAACGACGTCCTTGATCGCAATATCCGCTGCACAAATCTTGATTGGTGGATAACCTTCCTGCAGCTCATAGTCGATCTTCGCGCCCACTTGACGTAAGCCATCAACCAAATCACGAATGGGGCGCTCATGCATACGTGGTACCCCAGATAAGCGGTAATTGCCGCCTTGCATTGCTAACGCTGCAGTCAGTGGACGTATAGCTGTGCCTGCATTACCCATAAAAAGACCAGCTTCTTGCACGGGAAATTTTCCACCACAGCCATAAACGATACAAACATGATTATCTTGATCAATAACTGTGAGCCCTAGTTGCCGCAAAGCATTACGCATCACCTGAGTGTCATCAGCATCTAATAAATTATTCAGTGTGGTCGTTCCAGCGGAAAGCGCTGCTAATAATAAAACGCGATTCGAAATACTCTTAGATCCAGGTAACACAATCGAGCCTTGCGCTCGATGATATGGACCAATCTTGATATCTTCCAACCTGCTCATCAAAGCCCATCCAAATCTTGACGTGCTTTGCTTGCCTTATTAAATAACTTCTCTAAACCAGCACCATCGCTCTGGTCAATCAATTTACGCATGTGATTGACGATCAGTAAATATTGATCCAATTCTTTTAAGATCGCTGTGCGATTACCCAAACAGATATCACGCCACATTTCAGGACTGGACGCGGCAATTCGCGTGAAATCTTTAAAACCGGCGCCCACATGATTGAGCTTTTGATCCGCATCCTCAGAATTCACCACACTTGCCATCAAAGCATAAGAGAGCAGATGAGGCAAATGCGACACCGCCGCATAAATTGCATCATGCTGTACACAAGAAATACTTTTCACCACAGATCCAACCGATTGCCAAAAGCCTTCAATTAAAGCAATATCTTGCGGTGAGTTTTCTTGTAGAGGACAAATGATTGTTTGCTTGCCTTGAAATAAATCTGCCTTAGCAGCGCTCGCGCCATGCTGCGCTCCACCAGCAATCGGATGAGCCGGCACAAACTGACAAACTTTTTTACCTAACACTTCTTTGGCAGCCAAAATAACATCGCCCTTAGTACTGCCAGCATCAGTAATCATGGTTTTAGATTCAAGATGTGGCTCCATCACCTCAAAAGCAGTGCGCATTTGAGCAACAGGCATACAGAGCACAATCACATCAGATTGCTTGGTCGCTTCCACCAGATCTACTACATCATCAATCGCACCCATCTTAAGCGCTTGATCTAAGTTAGATTGACTTCGCCCTACTCCCAATACTTTATTTACCACCGCAGCCTGCTTGAGAGCCAAACCTAAGGATGCGCCAATGAGACCAACACCCACAATAGTGACCGTACCGAAATTGCTTGAGGGATTAATAATGGCCATAAACGAGTTGAATTATTGCGACGCCAGGATCTCGCGCAAAGCAGATATAAATGCCGCATTCTCTTCTGGCAAGCCAATCGAAATACGGAGCCATTGTGGCAAGCCATAATTACCTACTGGACGAACGATTACTCCCCGCTTTAATAGCGCTAAATTGATGCGCGCGCCCGCGCCATCATCTTCGCCCACCTTGACTAAAACAAAATTACCAGCAGAAGGCAGATACGTCAGACCAAGCTCATCAAATGCTTGAGTTAATTGAGCAAAACCTGCGCGATTGAGTTCAAAACCTTGCTTTAAAAATTCAATATCCTGAAAGGCAGCAATTGCTGCAGCCTGCGCCAAGCTATTCACATTAAATGGCTGACGAATGCGATTCAGTAAATCCGTTA
>JBFZCO010000033.1:0-4347 GCA_041307885.1 Burkholderiales bacterium
AGATTAGAAAATGAATAAAGACGAATCCAGACAAAGACGTGCTCGGCAGACTCGTATTCGCATTGCCGAAGCATTGGCAAATCGCTTAACAGTTATCCGCAGCAATTCACACATTTCTGCACAGGTATACAGCCCATGTGGAACCAAAGTTGTGGCATCTGCCTCATCAATGGAAAAAGAATTGCGCCAAGCAATCAAAAACGGCGGCAACGCTGAGGCTGCTAAACAAATCGGCAAATTAGTTGCTGAGCGTGCTGTTAAAGCAGGCATTGTTGATGTTGCTTTTGATCGCTCCGGTCATCGTTACCACGGCCGTATCAAGGCCTTAGCTGAAGCTGCGCGTGAAGCCGGCCTGAAGTTCTAAAAAGGTTTAGGAAAAAATATGGCAAAAATGCAAACCAAGATGCAAAACGAAGAGCGTGATGATGGTCTTCGCGAGAAGATGATCGCTGTAAATCGTGTTACTAAAGTGGTTAAGGGTGGTCGTATTCTCGGCTTCGCTGCACTCACTGTAGTTGGCGATGGCGATGGTCGCATCGGCATGGGTAAAGGTAAATCAAAAGAAGTTCCAGTTGCTGTTCAAAAGGCAATGGACGAAGCACGTCGCAAGATGATCAAAGTTTCTCTACGTAAGGGTACTTTGCAACACACTGTGATTGGTAAGCATGGCGCGTCACGCGTGATGATTTCTCCAGCCAAAGACGGTACTGGTGTAATCGCTGGTGGCCCAATGCGCGCAATTTTCGATGTAATGGGTGTAACTAACGTTGTTGCTAAGTCACTTGGCTCAACAAACCCTTACAACATGGTTCGTGCAACGATTGATGGCTTGAGCAAGATGAGCACTCCTTCTGAAATTGCTGCTAAGCGCGGTAAGTCAGTTGAAGAGATTCTCGGCTAAGACCAAAAGATTAGGAATCTATAAATGACAACATCTAACTCCAAAGTCAAACTGCAATTAGTACGCAGCTTGATCGGTACACGCGAAAGCCACCGTGCAACTGTTCGTGGTCTAGGCCTCGGACGCATCAATTCTGTTTCTGAATTGGAAGACACTCCAGCTGTGCGCGGAATGATTAATAAAGTTTCTTATCTAGTTAAAGTCATTGGCTAATAACTAGCAAGTAAATAGGCGAAGAATATGCAACTCAATACACTCAAACCCGCAGAGGGATCTAAGAAAAATCGTCGTCGCGTAGGTCGCGGCATTGGTTCGGGTCTTGGTAAAACTGCTGGCCGCGGTCACAAAGGTCAAAAATCACGTTCAGGCGGATTCCACAAAGTGGGTTTCGAGGGTGGACAGATGCCGATGTACCGTCGTTTGCCAAAGCGTGGTTTCGTATCTTTGACACGTCGTCACGTTGGTCAAATTACATTGAACGACTTGGCTAAGATCAATATGCCTGAAGTAGACCTATTGGTTTTAAAAGCCCATGGTTTTGCTGGTGAACAGATTAATGCAGTTAAGGTTATTAAGACTGGCGAACTCAAGATTGCAGTAACACTCAAAGGTATTACTGCAACTGCAGGTGCAAAAGCAGCTATTGAAGCGGCTGGCGGCAAGTTAGTTGAATTGGCTTAATTGGTTTTTATTTAAAGATGGCACTCGCACCCACTAACACTGCAGGCTCTGCAAAATCAGGAAACAAGTTTGGCGAATTACGTCATCGCTTGATTTTCTTGGTGTTGGCATTGCTCGTGTTCCGATTAGGTGCGCATATTCCAGTTCCTGGCATTGACCCAGACCAATTGGCTCAATTGTTTGCAGGTCAAAAAGACGGCATTCTTGGTATGTTCAACCTGTTTTCAGGCGGCGCACTATCTCGCTTTACTGTTTTCGCTTTAGGAATCATGCCGTATATTTCTGCATCGATCATCATGCAGTTAACCACGATTGTTATACCTTCACTAGAAGCATTAAAAAAAGAAGGTCAAGCAGGCCAACGGAAGATTACACAATACACCCGCTATGGAACAGTCGTTTTAGCGACATTCCAAGCTCTAGGAATTTCTGTTGCACTTCAGGCTCAGCCAGGCCTAGTGATTAATCCAGGCTTGATGTTTGAATTCAATACAGTAGTGACATTGGTCACAGGCACTATGTTTTTAATGTGGCTTGGTGAGCAAATTACTGAGCGTGGCTTGGGCAATGGTATTTCTATCATCATTTTTGCTGGAATTGTATCCGGCTTACCATCTGCGATCGGAAGCTTGCTTGAATTAGTGCGTACTGGCTCAATGAATATTTTGTCTGCATTACTCATTGTTGTCATTTGTATTGCAGTGACTTACTTTGTCGTATTTGTTGAGCGTGGTCAGCGCCGTATTTTGGTGAATTACGCTAAGCGTCAAGTTGGCAATAAAATTTATGGTGGGCAGTCTTCTTACTTCCCATTAAAGTTGAATATGGCTGGTGTTATTCCCCCAATTTTTGCCTCATCCATTATTTTGTTCCCCGCAACAATTGCTGGATGGTTTACCTCGGGCGAGCCTACTAATATGTTTAGCAAAGTTATTAAGGACTTAGCTGCTACATTAGCTCCAGGTCAACCCGTTTATACAATCTTGTATGCGGCTGCCATTATTTTCTTCTGCTTCTTCTACACAGCTTTGGTATTTAATAGTCGTGATACTGCAGATAATCTGAAGAAGAGCGGCGCTTTTATTCCTGGTATTCGTCCAGGAGATCAAACTGGTCGTTATATAGATAAGATCTTAGTGCGCTTAACTTTGGCTGGTGCAATTTATATGGTTTTGGTTTGTTTATTGCCTGAATTCTTGGTATTGAAGTACAACGTGCCATTCTATTTTGGCGGTACTTCATTGTTGATTATTGTCGTTGTAGCAATGGATTTTATGGCTCAAGTTCAGTCATTCGTGATGCAACAACAATATGGTTCTTTGATGAAAAAAGCTAACTTTAAGATGGGCGCTTAACTGAATGTCTAAAGACGATGTAATTCAGATGGCGGGTGAAATTATTGAGAATTTGCCGAACGCAATGTTTCGCGTGAAGCTAGAAAACGGACATGTGGTTTTAGGGCACATTTCTGGAAAGATGAGGATGCATTACATCCGTATCTTGCCAGGAGATAAGGTGACGGTGGAGATGACTCCTTACGACCTAACGCGCGCCAGAATCATATTCCGAGCGAAGTAAAGATTAAGTAGTACCTATTTTTAAGAGGTGAGTTATGAAAGTTTTAGCATCCGTTAAGTGTATTTGCAGAAATTGCAAGATCATTAAGCGCAAACGCGTTGTGCGTGTGATCTGTTCTTCAGACGCACGTCATAAGCAGCGTCAAGGCTGATCTGGTTAATTAAGAGGAAATCTCATGGCACGTATCGCTGGGGTAAATATCCCAAATCATCAACACACTGTTATTGGTTTAACAGCAATCTTTGGCATTGGCACAACTCGTGCGCGCCAAATTTGCAAGACAACAGGTGTTGCTATCGACAAAAAAATTAAAGACCTTACAGACGGTGACTTGGAAAAGTTGCGTGATGAAGTAGGTAAGTTCGTCACTGAGGGTGATCTTCGTCGTGAAGTAACGATGAGCATCAAGCGTTTGATGGACTTAGGCTGCTACCGTGGCGTTCGTCATCGCAAGGGCTTGCCTGTTCGTGGTCAACGTACCAAGACGAATGCGCGCACCCGTAAGGGCCCACGCAAGTCTGGCGTACAACTGAAGAAATAATCAAGAAAGTTTATTGACATGGCAAAACAACAATCCGCATCTGCAGCCTCACAGCGCGCACGTAAGAAGGTAAAAAAGAACGTAGCTGATGGCATTGCACACGTTCACGCTTCTTTTAATAACACCATCATTACGATTACTGATCGTCAAGGTAATGCACTTTCATGGGCAACATCTGGCGGCCAAGGTTTTAAGGGTTCACGTAAATCAACCCCTTTTGCTGCTCAGGTAGCTGCAGAGGTTGCTGGTAAGGCTGCTGTTGAGTGTGGGATCAAGAATCTAGAAGTTCAGATCAAGGGCCCAGGTCCAGGTCGTGAATCAGCAGTTCGTGCATTGAACTCTTTGGGTATCAAGATCACTGAGATTCAAGACGTAACTCCAGTTCCACACAACGGTTGCCGTCCTCCTAAGCGTCGTCGTATTTAAGCTAGGAAGTTGGTAGTACAAGTTTTAGTAGTTTTTATTAAAAGCCCACTGTTCATCTGAATTAAAGGGTGAACTCACCGCCGGTCGTAAGACTGCGGCAAAGAAAGGAAAGCATCGTGGCACGTTACTTAGGGCCTAAGGCCAAATTAGCACGTCGGGAAGGTACCGACTTATTTTTAAAGAGCGCACGTCGCGCCCTGTCAGACAAGTGCAAGTTAGA
>JBFZCO010000034.1:0-11178 GCA_041307885.1 Burkholderiales bacterium
AGACTACTGCCAAAATCAAAATAAGACGCGCTTAAAGAGAAGGATCAGGGCAATCAATCCAAAGATGACCCGGCGTTAGCTAGAAATCGCTCAAGAATTCACTAAAAAAGAAGCCCCCAGACAAGCTGAGGGCAGAATTTGGTGGCGAATCAGGGATTTGAACCCCGGACCTGCGGATTATGATTCCGTCGCTCTAACCAGCTGAGCTAATTCGCCGAACTTGTGATTTTAGCTTATTTGCTTGGGTCGATCAATTTATTTAGTTCGCGAGGAAAGCTTCTTATAGACCTCTTTTACAAAGATCCACAGGGCTGGCAAGCCCGGAATAATAATCATAGCAAGGGCTACTAAAGAGAAATTACTCTTCACCCAAGGGTGATCTCCAATGAGGAACCCGAGACTAGTAAGACTGCAAACCCAAATAATGCCACCGGTAATATTGTAGAAAACGAATACCGAGTACCGCATATGGGCTACCCCAGCAACAAAGGGAGCAAAAGTCCGAATAAAAGGCATAAAGCGGCCAAGAACGATGGTGATTGGCCCGTATTTTTCATAAAAAGCATGTGCCTTATCAAACGCGTTCCGATTGAACCATCGTGAGTTTTCCCAGGAAAAAACCCGATCTCCAATTTTTCGCCCAATTGAATAGTTCACGGCATCACCCAATACGGCAGCCGTAGTAAGCAAAGCCATTAGAGCGACCAAATCTAACCCGCCAACTGCGGCAATAGCGCCAGCAACAAAAAGTAGTGAATCTCCGGGTAAAAATGGCATGACAACTAAGCCAGTTTCCACAAAAATAATTGCAAACAGCAGAGCGTAAATCCAAACACCCCACTGGTTAGCGACTAAAGCAAGATTTTTATCGAGATGCAAAAATACATCGATGAGGTAGGAAAAGTCCAAAAGGGCTCCAGAATTTTTGAGAAACGCAATGTGAATAATGGTTGGTACAAGCTTGAAGGCTCCATTCTAAAGAAAGCAGCCCACAGCACTTGAGTAAACCCTTGCGATGCTACCTTATTTGAAACGTACTGAGACCCTCATCCCTGTTGTAGCGTACAAAAACCTCAATTTTCCGAGCTAAAAAGAGCTTTTTAAGGACTTCATCCTTTTTATCGAAGGTAATTGCAGTTTGCTCAGGGTAACGCGAAAAGGGATCGCTCATGACCTCAATCGGTTCACCGTCAATCTTGATTAACCTAATTGAACGCTTATGAAGGCGATCAGGCTGGATAAAAATGAGCCGCTTAATATATTTATCTAAAACTAACTTTTGACCCTGTTCATTAGTCTTATAGTAATAAACCAGCTCATCTTTGCCATTTGTACTGACATCACGCTCTTCATCCCACTTTGCCAAAGCAGTTTGGCTCATGCAGATTCCTAGCATGATTAGCGCAATCATCCTATACAGTTGCATCATGTGCTTTCTTAATTTCATCATTTGATCTTATCAGTGATTCCATATGCGGCTCATATCCATTTCATCAGGTAAAGTTAGCCCCTTATTTGGCTTAAATCATCCCAACTATTTAAGTGTTGTTTCTGCCATCAAAAAATCGTCCATTAGCAATCTAGATGAACCAATGCCAGTTGAAATCAAACCACTGGGCATTGTGGGTGATGAACAAGCAGATTTATCTGTTCATGGCGGTCTTGAAAAAGCGATTTATGTCTACCCAATTGAGCACTATGCATTTTGGAATGAACTCCTCACTAGAGAACACAAACAAAACGTAGATCTCCAGTTCGGTGCTATGGGTGAAAACTTCACCATCGAAGGGTTGTTTGAGAATGAAGTCTTTGTGGGAGATAAGCTCAACATTGGCGATCTAGAATTTACTGTCGTTAAGCTCAGAGAGCCTTGCTTTAAATTCAATGCCAAAATGAAATACAAAGGGGCCGCCAAAGCGATGTTGCAATCTGGCAAAAGTGGTTGGTACTTACGCGTTAATAAGCCAGGCATCCTATCAGCTGGTGCAAACATCGAGCTTGTACCCGGACAAAGAATCACCTCGATAGCCGCTCAAAATAAAGCGCTGTTTAATCGAGGCAATCAACAGGATTTGTGGGAATAAAAAACCCGACCATAAAGCGATCGGGTTTTTATTGATCAATGTCGTGTTAGCTAATCATTCGCATAAATATCAATATCTTTTGTCTCACGTATAAACAAGGTGCCAATCACTAAGGTGATCGCTGCAATGATGATTGGATACCAAAGACCGTAATAAATATTTCCATTTTGCGCTACTAAAGCAAATGAGATCGTTGGCAATAAACCGCCAAACCAACCATTACCAATATGGTATGGCAAAGACATCGATGTATAGCGAATGCGCGTGGGGAACATTTCTACCAACATTGCGGCAATGGGTCCATAAACCATCGTGACCAAAATAACTAAGTACACCAGCAACAACAATACCGGGATATAGCTAATGTCTGCAGGATTGGCTTTCTCTGGATAACCTGCCACATTTAAAGCATGACGAATCGCACTCCTAAATTCGAGATCCTTGACCTTACTCTCCTCAGCAGTCATTCCTTTAACGGTATATCCTGGAATTTCAACATCACCAATTTTGACAATCGCAGTTTGTCCCGCCTTACCAGCAATGGTGGTGTAGCTCGCTGAGTTTGAAGCCATCACTTGTTTTGCAATATCACATGAACTAGTAAATTTAGCTGTTTCAGTAGGATTAAATTGGAAACTACACTCATTGAGATCAGCGGTAATGGTTGCTGGCGCTGCAATCATGGCTTTTTCTAAAGCGGGGTTTGCAAAATGAGTGAGCGCATTAAATACAGACACTGGTGTGCTTGGGATATAGGTCACTACAGCCAATAAGAGGCCGCCCATAATAATGACCTTGCGACCAATTTTGTCCGACAAAAATCCAAAAATGAGAAAGAATGGCATACCAATGACTAAGGCTGCAGCGATCAATAGGTTTGCCGTCATGGCATCTACTTTGAGCACCTGAGTTAAGTAGAACAAAGCATAAAACTGGCCCGTATACCAAACCACAGCTTGACCAGCCACTAAGCCAAACAATACTAAGAGAACAATTTTTAAGTTTTTCCACTGTGCGAATGATTCAGTCAAAGGTGCTTTAGATAGCTTGCCTTCTGATTTCATTTTTCTGAAGGCGGGCGATTCATTCATGGATAAACGTATCCAAACTGATATGCCTAGCAAGGCAATAGACAGAATAAATGGAATGCGCCACCCCCAAACTTCAAAGTCAGAGCCAGTTAGTTCACGGCTTACCAAAATCACGAGCAGCGATAACAACAAGCCCAAGGTTGCTGTTGTCTGAATCCAAGAGGTATATGCTCCACGACGACCATGCGGTGCATGCTCTGCGACATAAATTGCAGCGCCGCCATACTCACCACCTAAGGCTAGACCCTGCAACATCCGCAATGCAATTAAGATAGCTGGAGCAGCGACTCCAATTGCATCGTAATTAGGCAAAATTCCGACAGTAAAAGTTGAAACACCCATCAACAGAATTGTTACCAAGAAGGTGTACTTACGACCAATCAAATCTCCAAGTCGGCCAAATACTAATGCGCCGAATGGTCGAACGATAAAACCAGCCGCAAAGGCAAGCAAGGCAAAAATAAAAGCGGAGCCTGAGTCTAGTCCTGAAAAAAACTGTTTGGCAATAATGACTGCTAAAGAGCCATAAAGATAAAAATCGTACCACTCGAAAACTGTCCCCAAGGATGAAGCAAAAATAACCTTACGCTCTTCGGCGGTCATAGGAGCGACCTTGGTTGATCGTGACATCTACAAAAATTCCCAATGTATTTATAAAAGTAAGGGAAGATTATCCTTTGAAAAATAACGAAGAGCTATATCACTTAGGGTTATTCCTCATCAAGTCAGAAAAAAATGGACAAAAAAAAGAGAGGGCGATGCCCCCTCTTTTTTATTTTTCATCAACACAATTACCAACCAATTGCTTTAGGTAACCAAAGTGAAATTTGTGGGTAATAGAATACAAGGAACAACGCCACACCTTGCATGAATAGGAAAGGAAGAACACCGATATACAAGTCCCTAATTTTTACTTCAGGTGGTGCAACCCCTTTGAGATAAAAGAGTGCCCATCCAAATGGTGGTGTTAAGAACGATGATTGCAAACAGACAGTGATCATCATTGCGATCCAAACAGGATCAGCACCTTGCGTCAAAAGAACCGGTAGGAATAATGGCACAGCAATATAGCTAATTTCAATCCATTCAATAAAAAATCCGAGAACAAATATCAGCAGGAGCATAAACCAAATGTCGCTGTTAATTCCGCCTGGTATGACTTCGAACATACCGGAAATTAATTCTTCGCCATTGAGACCCCTAAAGGACAGCGCAAAAACCTGTGCACAAATCAAGATGAACATCATTAAGGCACTAATCTTTGTCGTATCTACTGCGACTTGCTTCAAAATGTTCCACTTGAAGCGGCCAGATAAAAACGTAACCAAAATAGATCCAACTGCACCCATAGCAGCAGCTTCTGTTGGAGCAGCAACACCACCTACGATCGAACCCAACACTGCAACTACCAACATGATTGGCGGAACGACTACCTTCCAAAAGCGAACCCAAAGCTCCTTACCCGAAACGCGGCTACGTTCTTCCTTGGGAATCGGTGGCATTAAATCCGGCTTGAGCCAACCTAAAATCAAAATGAAGACAATATAAACAACTACTAAGATAAGTCCAGGGCCGACCGCAGCAGCAAATAATGTGCCTACAGATAACTGCATGATGTCAGAGAGCAAAATCAGAATTAAGCTTGGTGGAATAATTTGACCCAAAGTACCAGAAGCACAAATCGCACCACAAGCAATACTCTTGTTGTAGCCACGCCGAATTAAGGTTGGAAGCGTCAGTAAGCCTAATGTAATGACGGTAGCACCCACAATTCCAGTGGTAGCCCCCATTAAGGCGCCGAACAAAATAATACCCACTGCCATTCCACCCTTTACGCCACCTGCTATATGCCCAATCACGTCGAGCAAATCATCTGCTAATCGGGACTTTTCTAGCATGATCCCCATAAAGATGAATAAGGGAATAGCAAGCCATTGATAGCCAGCAACAATTCCAAATACCCTGGCAGGTAGCAAGTTGAACAAGGAGGTTCCGAATCCCAAAAACCCGAATACGAATCCAACTGTCGCCAAGGTAATGGCAACAGGAACGCCAATCATCAATAGGATGAAAAAACCAACCAACATTAGGATGGCCATCACATGCATATCAAACATGTTTGCCTCCTTGAGTGCTGTAGCCATTCAAAATCACGCGGCATAACTCTCCAACACCTTGCAAAGCTAACAAAACAAATCCGATTGGTATTAAGCCTTTCACAATCCAGCGATATGGGATTCCACCTGGATCAGGTGACATTTCTCCGATCGAAAAGGACTGCATTACATATGAAGAGGATAGATAGATAAAGAGCAGCGCCACAACGATTGTGAGCACTGCCGAAAGAATATCCACCCGGTATTTTGTTTTGGGAGAGTAATTAGCGTAGAACAAGTCAACGCGTACGTTATCACCTCGTAATAAGGCATAACTCATACCAAATAAAATTAATGCTGCCAATAAATGCCATTCGAGCTCTTGTGCCCACACTGAGCCGATGCTCATGGTGTAACGCAAAAAAACATTGACTGAAATTAATCCCACAATGGCCAAGGCCACGTATGACGTGGCCTTGCCAGTGAAATCAATTAAGCCTTCGATGCGCAATGCGATTTTTAATAACAAAGGATGCATAGCGATTGCCTACTTAAATGATTGAAACGTAAATTACCCACGAACCTTACTGTGATAAGTTGCCTCGCTATAAGATGCCCAAGAGTCATAGTTCTTCTTAAACGCAAAATAGGAATCATGTACTTTCTTGGTCATTGGATCAGCAGCGGCAGCTTCATCTAAAATTTTCTTAGTTTCAGAACGCATCGCAGCTACCACTGGGTCTGGCAATTGCAGAGCAGTGACCCCTTGCTTCTCAACCAAATCCTTCATCGCTTCGGCGTTATTACGCTGACACCATGCTTCACCGATCACGTTGCATGCAGCTGATGCATTTTGGACAACCGCTTGCAAGTCTTTAGGTAATTTTTCCCAAGCAGCTTTATTAATCAAAAGCTCTGAAGTTGTTGCGGGCTCATGCCAACCAGTGGTGTAGTAGAACTTCGCTGCTTTTTGTAGACCAAGGCGACGATCCTGGAATGGGCCAACAAACTCAGCCGCATCAATCACACCACGCTCTAACGCAGGGAAAATCTCACCGCCTGGCAATACTTTCACATCCACACCCAACTTGGCATAAACCTTACCAGCTAATCCAGGGATACGCATTTTCAGACCCTTGAGATCCGCAACGGTATTGATTTTCTTTTTAAACCAACCGGTCATCTGCACACCAGTATTGCCGCAAGGCATAGCTACCATACCAAATGGCGCATAGGTTTCATTCCAAAGATCAATACCACCACCGTCATATAACCAGCCATTCATACCCTGAAAGTTCAGACCAAATGGCACTGCAGTGAAGTATTGAGCTGCAAACGTTTTACCAGTCCAGAAATAACTATTGGCATGATTCATTTCAACAGTGCCAGAACGGACTGCATCAAAGCCTTCAAATGCCGGAATGAGCTCGCCTGCTCCAAACACTTGAATCTTTAAGCGGCCGTTGGACATTTCTCCAATGCGCTTTGCTAAATCAGTTGCGCTACCTGGGCCTTCCATGTAAAACGGAGCTCCCTTTGGATAGGCACTGGTCATCTTCCAGTTAAAAGTTTGTTGAGACTGAGCTTTAACGATTGCGGGTGCAGCTAGCGCAACGCCTGCGACTCCAGCGCCAATACTGGTGCTAAGAAATTTACGACGATTTGTTTTCATGCTTGACTCCTCCTGAAAAAATACTAACTACTCACATAGGGTTAAAAGTTGATGAACATCAAGATTCTTTAAATAACTTGTATGCAGCGCAGTGCATACAAGTTTTTTTTTGCAACTTAATCAATGTAGTGCATAACTATCAAGACAAGCTCAGTACATTCCCTAAGGCTGTGCATAAAGTGCACTTTTTTTGGGATCATTCGGCTTCATGCTTCAATTTGGTGTCTCAAAGAATCTAAACTAGTACTAACAAACCAATCATTAACTGTAAGAGGGGAAATACAAAATAATGCAAGCAAAATGGGGTATCAGAGGAATGGCGGTTGCGCCTCATTCACTCGCATCCGAGTCTGCACTCGCAGTTCTTCGAGAGGGTGGTAACGCTTTAGAAGCAATGATTGCTGCTGCTGCAACGATTGCAGTTGTCTACCCGCATATGAATTCGATTGGTGGCGATTCTTTCTGGGTGATTCATTCACCAGGAAAAGCGATGGGCGGTATTGATGCTTGTGGAGCCGCTGCAGGTTTAGCTACTAAGAGCTGGTATGCAGAACGTGGCATCACCAATGCAATTCCTTTCAGAGGAGCTGTTGCTGCTAATACAGTTGCTGGAACGATATCTGGCTGGGGAGCCGCTCAACAGCTTTCTAAAAAAGGGCTGGGTGGCAAACTACCACTATCTCGGCTTTTGGCTGACGCCATTTACTATGCAGAGACAGGTGTGCCGGTTACCAATAGCCAATCAAGTCTCACCGCCAAAAAACGTGCAGAGCTGATTGATATTCCCGGTTTTGCTAATACCTTCTTAGTAAATGGACAGGCACCAGCAGTAGGTAGCATCTTCAAGCAGGATCGCCTTGCTAAAACTTTGCGTCAAATCTCAAAAAAGGGGACGGATGATTATTACCGTGGAGATTTAGCAGAGTTATTGGCAAAAGAACTGGCAGAACTAGGCAGCCCTCTCAGGCTGAATGACCTACATCGTCACCAAGCTAAGCTAATTGATCCACTTGAGTTAAAACACAGCATGGGTAGTGTCTACAACATGACGCCACCAACTCAAGGCGTGGTGTCACTGATGATCCTGGGAATTTTGGATCAACTCAATCTCAAGCGTTTTAAAGTAGACAGTGCAGAGTATGTACACCATTGCGTTGAAGCAACAAAGCAAGCCTTTAAGGTAAGAGATCAGCACGTTACTGACCCTGCCTATATGACCAAACATGCACAGTCATTCTTAGCACCAGCGTTCTTAAAAAAATTGGCTAAAAATATTGACTCCGAAAGAGCTCTGCCTTGGGGGCAAGGTAAGGGGCCTGCCGATACGATTTGGATGGGCGTAGTGGATGGTGATGGAAATTGTGTTTCCTTTATTCAGAGTATTTATCATGAATTTGGCGCAGGAATTGTGCTGCCAAAATCCGGTGTCAATTGGCAAAATCGCGGCTGCAGTTTTTCATTGGACCCGAAAACACTGAATCACTTAGAGCCTTATCGTAAGCCGTTCCACACTTTAAATCCGGCAATGGCATTATTTAAAGATGGCAGATCCATGGTGTATGGAACGATGGGAGGAGATGGTCAGCCCCAAACACAATGTGCCGTATTTACTCGTACCGCTGTTTACGGTCTTGATCCTCAAGATGCGATTAGTCGTCCACGCTGGCTATTAGGGCGCACTTGGGGGCAAACGAGTGACAGCTTAAAACTAGAATCGCGCTTTAGTCCGTGGGTAGCTAAAGAATTGAATGCCCTAGGCCACGAAATTGAAATGCTAGATGCCTTTGATGAAACAGTGGGTCATGCTGGTTGCATTATTCGAGAGCCATCAGGTACTTTACGTGGCGGCTGGGACCCTCGCAGCGATGGCGCAGTTAGCGCGTTTTAGTAATAAATAATTTGGGTACGCGTAGATCCCAGTAAATGGCGGCTACGCGTAATCCAAAAATGGCGAGCATGCAAATTACAGAAGCTTCTAGTGTGTAGTCTGGCAAAAAATTCAGTGCTAAGACATACAGAGTGCATCCGATGGTCACAGGAATAGCATATAACTCATGAGACATGAGCAAGGTTTTTCTACCCGCCAATACATCGCGTAATAAGCCGCCACCAATTGCAGTAATGACCCCCAAAATGACTGGCGCTACTGGCAAACCAAACCCTAGGTTCCAAGCTTTATCAGCTCCTTGAATACCAAACAAGGCCGCACCTAACCCGTCTATATAAAGCATCCAGCGATAAATTTGCGGTTGCGTAAAAAAAGATTCTGCGGCAAATGTCAAAACACATGCGCCTAGAGCAACCCAAACATAAATTTGTGAGATTGACCAAAAGGCAGGGACATCCAAAATCATGTCGCGAATGGTGCCACCGCCAATTGCAGTAATCACACCTAATACCAAGACGCCAAATAAATCGACTCCACGATCAGAGATTGCTAAAACCCCTGTTACAGCAAAGGCGACTGTGGCGATCATAGCGATCCAGAAATTAATTTGATCCATGATGTTGAGTCTAAAGCACTCGGAGAAGACGAGCAATCAAGTCCTCAATATACTAAGGCTAACGATTACAGGAAACCCTATGAAAACCCAACTCTATAGTTTTTGGCGCAGCTCGGCATCCTTTAGGGTACGTATTGCTCTTCATTTAAAAGGAGTGGAGCATGACATTATTCCGATTCATCTTCTGAAAAATGGCGGTGAGCATACGAGCAATGAGTACGCTGATAAAAACCCCAATCGCCTGATTCCGCTCTTAATTGATGGGGAGCATGCGATTCATCAATCACTCGCCATCATTGAATATCTTGAAGAGACTTACCCTAATCCACCACTACTACCTAAAAAGCCAATAGATAGAGCTTGGGTGCGCGCACTAGCGATGGACATTGCTATTGATATTCATCCGATAGGCAATTTGAGAGTACTGCGCTACCTCATGAAAAACTTGGGAGTGAGCGCACAGGACAAAGATGCTTGGAGTCGTCACTGGGTCCTACTGGGTTTAGAAAGTCTAGAAAAACAATTAAGCAAAGCTTCGTCAATCAATCGATTCGCTTGTGGCGATCAACCTGGCTTAGTTGATATTTGCTTGGTTCCACAAATATTTAATGCGCTCAGTGCAGGGATTGATATGGGCCATTACCCTAGGCTCAAGGCAATCTATCAAGAGTGCATGACCCTACCTGCATTTATTCATGCCGCCTGGGAAAATCAAATTGATGCAGAGGGACTAAACCCCTCTATTGAACCAAAGGATTAATGAAAGGGTAAGTAAGGATCCGACGGTAGTCACAAGTACTACCCGCGAGATGACCCTACCATCGGCCATATAGTACTGAGCCAACATGTAAGGTCCAGTACCAGTAGGCATTGCGGCAAGTATGACGGCTGCGTTTACCCACAGAGTTGGCAAATCCAAAATAGGCCCAGCAATCACCCATGCAATGAGGGGTTGAATAATGAGCTTACTAAAGCTAATTCCCCATACTTTGCTCGAAGCATTTTCATCTTTGCGAATTAAAAATAATCCGATTGACACTAGTGCGCAAGGCGTTGCTGCTGCTGCCAAAAATGACACCACTTGCGCTAATGGGTCATACATGACAAGACCAGAGGCAGACCAGGCTAGCCCCAGTATAGGTGAGACCAAAAGCGGATTGGAGGCTAAAGATTTCAAAACGCTCCAAACAATTTCATGGTTTTTTTTGTGCGACAACATGTCAATCTCAATCAGAATTGTCGCTAGTGCAAAAAGAATAAACACTAAAAAAGTAGCGATGATGGCTGGCGCTAAACCATCTTGACCAAGCGCTAGAAGGCATAAAGGAATGCCCATATATCCCGTATTTGAATAAGAGGCGCTCAAACCGGCAAAGCTAGCCGCAGCTAAATCACGGCCTTGGTACCAATAAAATATCAGAACTATAAAAAATACTATTAAGGCGCTGATTAAAAAGGCAGCGATAAACCCAGGCTGCCAAAGTGTTTGCCAACCACTATTGGCTGCAAAATTAAACAGTTGTGCAGGCAGGGCAAGCCAGATCACAAATCGATTGAGTTCAATCGATGCATTAGCGCCTAGCTTCCCACTCTTACCACTTAAATAGCCTAATAAAATGAGGGCAAAAACTGGTAAGAGAACGTTAAATACGTAGATCATTGTGTAGGTCTTGATTACGCGATCTTGCGTAGTGTCTTTTGATAACGAAGCGCATTTTTAATATAGCGTCC